>JAZNIP010000106.1:0-6599 GCA_045577575.1 Lachnospiraceae bacterium
TATCAGCCTTTAATGCTGCCACGCTGGCATAACCGCTTTCCGCTGCTGCTTCTTCGAGTGCCGCATCAATCTCTTCCTGACTAACGGTAATGCCCTCTGCATTGGCAATTGCCTGCATCATAATTGCTTCCTGACAGGAAAGCACGGCTCCGCCTCTCGCTTCTGTTTCAAAATCCTCCATTGTTGTACCATAATAGGTCGTAAGCAATGTTTCCAGACTCATGCCGCTGGCCGCTGCCACTCTGGACAACTTTCCTACCGCCCTGTCATAATACTGGTCTACCATTGCTTTCGGCGGTTCTTCGAATGTGCAGGATGCCATCAGTGTATTAACAAGCTGCGCTTCCAGATTATCCTCATAGGTTTTCTCTGCCGATTTCGTTACATATGCTTCGAATTCCTCCACGGTAGAATAATCACCACCCAGTTCCTGTACAAATGCATCGGTCAGCTCAGGCAATCTCTTTTCCATAATGGAATTAACCGTAACCGTAAACACAACAGCTGCTCCAGCCAACTCAGGTGCATGATATTCCTCCGGGAAGGTCAGATTCAAATCCTTTGTTTCTCCTGCCTTTACTCCTACCAGTCCATCCTCAAATCCGTCTATAAAGCTATGTGAGCCGAGCTCTAAGTCAAAGCCTGCGGAGGTACCGCCCTCAAATGCGACACCATCCCTTTTCCCTTCATAATCAATATTTACCATATCGCCCAACTGCGCCGGACGTTCCTCTTTTACCGGCACCCATTCTGCATGATTACTCAGCTCATAATTAATATAATTCTGTTTGTATTCCTCTACAATCGTTTCTCTGTCCGGCATTGATACTTCCATGCCTTTGTATTCTCCGAGAGTCACATATTTTTCCGTTTTCAACTCGGATAATACTTCCCCCTCACTTCCGCAGCCTCCCAAAGCTCCTGCAGTCAGCAGCACACAAAGTAAAATCGCAATTTTCTTTTTCATAATTCGTCTCCTTCATTCTGATAACATATTATTTTATCATGAAATGTCCCATTTTACAATAATGGTGACAACAGACGGCTCACCTGTTCCCGGAAGCGAACCAATACACCTCTGGAAGCATATTTATCTTTTGTAATCTGTGTACACTCCTCCAAATCCTTTTTAAAAATGTCCACCATCTTTTCCGCTTCCTTTTCATCATATACAATCGCATTGACTTCAAAATTCAGTCGGAAGCTACGGTTGTCCATATTTGCCGTTCCGTAGCAATACACCTCATCATCCACTATCAGACCCTTTGCATGAAGAAAGCCGTTGTTATAAACATAGCATTTTGCCCCGGCCATAATCATATCGCCGATATAGGAGTAGGTCGCCCAATATACAAACGGATGATCCGGCATACACGGAATCATAATATGAACCTCCACACCGGAATAAATCGCCATAATCAGCGCATGGTATACTGCCTCATCCGGTACAAAATACGGTGTCTGTATATAAATGCTCTTCTCAGCCTTATGAATCAGATTCAAATAATTATTCCTTACATTTTGCAGCTTAGAGTCCGGTCCGCTGGAAACAATCTGCACATCACTGCTTCCGACATGCTCTTCCGTTACCTTAAAATACTTTTCTTCGCTGAATAAATTTTCCCGTGCCGCATAATTCCAGTCCAGAACAAATCGAAGCTGCAGTCCCGAGACAGCCGTTCCCTCCAGTCGCAAATGCGTGTCACGCCAATGTCCGAATTTCTCATCCAGTCCGATATATTCCCTTCCGATATTAAAACCGCCCACATATCCTATGATTCCGTCAATCACTGCAATTTTCCTGTGATTACGATAGTTCATACGCAAATGCAGCCACCCCAACAGAGGCGGGAAAAAGACGGCCGTACGAATACCGCATGCCCTAAGCTCCTGCCAGCATTTCGGAGAAACAAATCTGCCTCCCATTCCGTCATACAAAATGCGTACCTCCACACCCTCCTTTGCCTTTTCCATCAATACATCCTTGATTCTGGCAAACAATACATCATTTTTAATAATGTAATATTGAATGTGGATAAACTTTTCCGCACGCTTCATATCTTCAATTAATGCATCAAATTTTTTATTACCATCCGTAAAAACTTTAATTCGATTGTTATCTGTCAGCATCGCCCCGGAGCTTTCCAGATTATAATAAATCAAATCCGAATATTTTTTAAGCTGCGGAAATTCCTCCTGCAGCTCCTTTGTCTCAATGCTCGCCACCTGACTGCGAATCGCCTCATGAATACGGTCTTCCACCTCTTTTGTCCGAAACATCTTGCGTTTGTGCATATCCTCACCCAAAAGCAGATAAAAAACAAATCCCACAATCGGCACAAAATATAAAATCAGCAGCCAGGTCCATACCGAAGTAGGATTTTTTCGCTGAAAGAAAATAATCACAATTGACAATATGCAGTTGATAACCAGCAGATGCTGAAACGGAAATCGTATGACATCCCATAGGATTTCAAAAAACATATCCATATCACTACCTCGCAATCTGATTTAGTATAGCATGATTTTTCCTTCTAATGCAATTCCGACACCCCTGTACTTCTTCTTGCTTTCTTTGGTGAAAAATGCTAAAATGTATACTGCAGTAAATTTTAGGAGGTATATCGTGAATACAGGAACGATTGTATTATTATGCATATTAGCAGTTCTGATTATTGCTATTATCGTACTTTATTTCTTAGGGAAACGAGCACAGAAAAAACAGGGAGAACAACAGGCTCAAATCGAAGCTAATAAACAGCCTGTTACCATGTTAATCATTGACAAAAAAAGACTTCCGATAAAGGAATCCGGACTTCCCCAATTTGTAATTGACCAGACACCGAAGTATCTGCGTCGCTCCAAGCTGCCGATTGTCAAAGCAAAGGTCGGCCCGCAGATGATGTCTCTTGTATGTGACGAAAAGATTTTTGATTCCGTTCCGGTCAAAAAGGAAGTGAAGGCTATGGTAAGCGGTATCTATATCGTAGACGTAAAGGGTCTTCACGGAAAACCGGTTCAGCAGGAAGTAAAGAAAAAAGGCTTTTTCAAACGTGCACTGGAAACAGCACAGGAAAAAGCAGGTGCAAAGCCTTTAAAATAAGCAAATCAAACAGCCCGACAGACGAACCGCCTGCCGGGCATTTTTTATCTTACTTTCCATTCTCCTTTGAGCGTATACTCATCGTGATTTTACAGTCAGCCAAATGCTCATAATTGATAGAAAGTGCGTAATCTACATGAACGGAAATCTCATCCTCCGTTTCTGTCGTACGAATCTGTTTTGTATCGATTCCGATTAAAATGCTTCCGTAAGGTGTACGGTAATCCGTCATATTCTTCTTTTTTTCTTCAAATATCATATGAACATTAATCAGACCCCTCTTAGTTAACTCCAGTGTCTGACCGTTCCACTTAATCATATTTTTTGTCGTATCACGGAAGCCCTCCGTTGCTTCCTCATAAATCACATAGTGACTGCCATTCTTTTTATAATATTGGGCAGCCGTAATCGTTTCCAAATCATTTGCATCATTTTCACCCTCAAACTGCAAGCCTCTGATTGAGAGTAACACATCTGTTGTCATAGCTTTTCCTCTAGTATTCTTCAATATTAATTTTCTTCGCCGAAAGAATGCCATACTTAATAATCGAGTTGGCAAACCTTATAAATTTTTCCGCAGCATCACTGACAAAAAACTGATACTGATTTACCCCCAACGCTGGTTTTTCTGTATTTAACAGATTTTTTTCCTCCAAAAGCTCTCTCAACTCTCTCGCCGTCTCATACGCAGGATTCACCAGCGTCACCTTATCTCCCATAATTTTTCCTACCGTAGAACGGATAAGCGGATAATGGGTACATCCTAAAATCAACGTATCAATTCCGCTGTCAATCAGGCTGCTCAAATAACGCATGGCAATCTCATCCGTAACCGGGTCATGCAAAAGTCCCTCCTCCACAAGCGGAACAAACAGCGGACAGGCTTTTCCAAGTACCTCTGCATCCGGTTTGATTTTATTTATGTAACGGGAATAAATTTTACTTCCTACGGTTGCCTCTGTCCCAATGATTCCTATTTTTCCGTTTTGTGTAGCATCTGCCGCCACCTTAGCCCCCGGCTTAACCACTCCGATAATGGGAATATCCATTTCCTTCTCTAATTCATCCAATGCATAGGCACTGGCTGTATTGCAGGCCACCACGATTGCTTTAACGTTCTGTTCTCTTAAAAAACGTACAATCTGCTCAGAATATTTTGTAATCGTCTCTTTGGATTTACTTCCGTATGGTACTCTTGCCGTATCTCCAAAATATACTATTTTTTCATTCGGAATCTGACGCATCACCTCACGGGCAACCGTAAGTCCGCCTACTCCCGAATCAAAAATTCCAATCGGTGCATTGCTGTTCATCATTGTTTCCTCTTATACCAAAAACTTCTTCCAGAAGCTTACTCTTTATTTTTATCTGTCCGGGCTGCGCCTCCAGCATAGCAAAAAACGCCTCTGCACCAACCGGTGCCTCTCCATTTCTATTTGTCGTCTGCGTGTTTTTACCCTGCTTTGCTTCCTGTCTTTGTTCTGCAACAGAAAAGGTAGCCTCCGAAAATCCAAACTCCGGATATAGGATTCCCCACCAGCCTGCCGATACCATTGACACAATCGCCAGATGACTTATATATATGCGAAATCCATACTTTTTTATACATTTCATAACAAACTCTCCAATCATTTTCTTTATTGGAAAGTTTTTCCACAATCCGCACTCTTATACATGCAGATTTTATATAATCTCCTTATTCTCCATCAATTCCTTTTGGATTTTACGCATAATCGCCTCTTCCTGATTATCAATGTGGACTTTTACAATCTGCGCTGCTTTTTCTTTGTCTTTACTGATAATGCAGTTAAACATGATTTTATGCTCACTCATAATCTGAGAATGCTTACTGACATCCTTAATATATTCAAAGCGATAACGGTACATCTGCTCACCCAGATTACTGACCAGCTGCACCAATCTGTTATTTCCGGTAGCCTCAACAATCGTATCATGAAACGCCACGTCTGCACTGGCAATTGCCCCGGCATCCTTTGTGTGTACTGCTTCCTCTACCTGTAACAGACGCTCCTCTAAAATTCTTTTTTTCTCTTCCGTAATCCGCTCACAGGCAAGCTCAATTGCAAGCCCCTCAAGTGCCCGCCTTACCTCAAGAACATCCTTCAAATTTTTCTCTGTAATATTGGCGACCTCTGCTCCACGCCGGGGAATCATCGTAACAAGCCCTTCAAGCTCCAGCTTACGAATCGCCTCTCGAATCGGAGTACGGCTCACTCCGAGACGATTAGCCAGATGAATCTCCATCAGCCTCTCACCCGGCTTCAATTCTCCCGTCAATATTCCTTTTCGCAAAGTATTAAATACTACATCCCGAAGCGGGAGAAACTCATCCATCGTTACCTGTAATTTATCTTCTTTCATTTAGTATGCTCCTTTGTTTTGCCACCTTCCCAAAAGCAGCACTGCACATCTGCTGATTTATTCCTCCACACAGGCAGTTTCTGAAAATGTCGTCACCAATAAGTCCTTTGCAATCCCATCTGCCCTCATTGCCTCACAAGCCTTTTCGGCAATTTCTTTTTCCTCAAATATCCCAAATACCGTCGGACCGCTCCCACTCATAAGGGCCGTTACCGCACCGTTTTTCATTAATTTTTCTTTTATCTGTGCAATTACGGGATACTTTGTTTCCGTTACATTTTCCAAAATATTTTCCATATGAGCACACATTGCTGACAAATCTCCTGACCGAATCGCCATCTCTACCGCTCCCATATCCGGATGATGTGTTATCCTGTCCACATGCAAATTTTCATACACGTATTTGGTAGATACGGATATATCCGGTTTTGCAATTACCAAGTATGCCTCCGGTACTTTGGGAAGCGGTGTCAGCACTTCGCCGATGCCCTCCGAAAGCATCGTGCCTCCCACCATACAAAATGGAACATCTGCACCTATTTTTACACCAAGCTGCTTCATTTCCTCCATATCCATCCCCAGAGAAAACAGACGGTTCAATCCATGAAAGGTTGCTGCCGCATCCGTACTACCACCCGCCATACCCGCTGCCATCGGAATATTTTTCTTAAGTGTAATCCGCACGCCACAGGGAAGCGGATAATGCTCCTCAATCAGTCTGGCACTTTTATAAATCAAGTTGCTCTCATCTGCCGGAAGCTCTTTTTTATCAATCACCAGTTGAATTCCATTCTCTGATTTTTCAAAAGTCAGCTCATCATACAAATTGATTGACTGCATAATCATACGCACCTCATGGTACCCATTTTCCATTCTGCGTACTACATCCAGTCCCAAATTTACTTTCGCCATTGCCCGTAACGTTAATTTTTCCATTCTTGTATCTCCGTTTGTACTTTGTATACAATCACTAATTGTACTTCATTATATACACGACCATTCATTTTGTCAATGTTTATCAAGTGTTATAGAAAGCCGTGAAACCCTTGTAAAATAAGGCTTTATAGTACAATTTTCGTTTTGTCTTTGGCTGTCAATTTTTACATGTTTTTAT
>JAZNIP010000107.1:0-2439 GCA_045577575.1 Lachnospiraceae bacterium
GGTAAACTGCGGTATAATGGTTGGTTTTCTGCTATGGCATACCAAAAGAGCATACGATGGAGAACTACGCCCCATTTTTCGTATGACGAGTGAGGAAAAAGTACAGTACTTTGGTATACTACTGCCTATTTTGGTATGCGAATTTGTGTGGAGCATGGGCGAAAATGTATACGGCATTATTTATGGACATATGGGTACTATGCCGTGTGCGGCAATGACGCTCACCGGAGCGGTGCAGGGACTGATGATTGGTGCATTAACCGGAATATCGCAGGCCGCAGGAGTTATCATCGGAAAGACACTAGGGAGCGGCGCGAGAGAAAGAGCATATCAGGAAGCCAAAAAGCTGATGGTCTATGGAATGCTTGGTTCCCTGCTATTGTCAGTTCTTTTAATCGGTGTCAGCTCGTATTATGTGGGTATCTACAGTGTGGAAGCGGTGGTAAAGGATTTGGCAATACAGATTTTGCTTGTATTTGCACTGATTTCACCGATAAAGGTACAGAATATGATTGTCGGAGGAATTATCCGAAGCGGCGGCAAAACCAAATATATCATGTGGATTGATTTTATCGGTACATGGGTGTTTGGTGTGCCGCTTGGATTATTGGGCGCTTTTGTTTTCCGACTGGAAATTCCTGCTGTTTATCTGTTGCTTTCTCTGGAGGAATGCGTGCGATTAGGAATTTGTCTTTATGTATTTCGGAAAAAAAGCTGGATGATGGTGTTGGGAGAGCAATAGGCTTAATTTAACGGATTCCCCAGCTTCCATCAGGATTTAAATAACCTACAATATAGCCCAGCTTATCATCAATTTCATGTGGAAATACTTCTGTTTTCTGGTTTATCAGAGAAACATATTTGATTTTCCGTTGACCGTCTTCCATATAAAACTGCTTGATGACAATAAAGAAATTGCCTTTGTAGCTGATAACACATTTTTCACCGTGCAGGCCATCGCGGTCTGCTGCCAGAAGGAGGGTATCATAAGGGCTGAAATAAGGCATATAGTGCTCGCACGGAATTTTCATTCCTAGGGATACCCTTGATTTTATATTATCCGCAAGATGGTCGATACAAAGCGGAGCAACGACATTGGTAGTCAGAAGATGACCGTTAGCACATTCCGGTGTGAGAACGGAGATGATCTTTTGTTCCTGCTTATAATCTCCGTAGATACTTTCCTGATGGCGAATGAAATGTCTGATTAAGTAGAGGGAATGCTCAGGGAGATTGCGGCATATAGCAAGGGACTCTTTGGAGATAGCGTTAATTGTTTCGGCTCCTACCAATTCATCAATGCTTACATCAAACGCGCGGGCAAGCTTTACGGCAGTGGATAATTTGCAGTCAGAGGCATCCCCATATAAAAATGTATTCAGGGTAGAAAAGGGGATATCGGCTTCTTCGGCAATTTCACGCAGTTTAATATCTTTTTCTGCGACATACATATCCACATTATGCCGAAAAGCTGACATATAATTTTCTCGGTCTGCCGTTAATTTGAGTGACAATTTTTTTAATCTTTCTTTTTTCACAGTATTTTCTCCATTTCAATTTAGGTATAAAATGAAGATGTCTTAGAGATAAGACAGCTTCAAGCATAGCAGAGAGAAGTATGACCGCAAATTCAGCTTCTCTCTGCTTTTTTTGGATTATAGCATATTGAGCAGTTAGGCTCCGGCAAAAATAATAAAATGGAATAAAACACAAAAAAGAATTCTGATACCCCGTTGTATCAAAATTCTTTTTGTATGTTTTCTTTTGGCTCAAGATTTTATTATAAGTAGTCTTTTAAAATATGTACCAGAATGTGACGTCCTAATACTTCACTGCCTAAATCATCGGGATGAATATCATCCAAAAAGAAGGCATTTCGCACTTTTGCGTCCTTACTGTCCATAAAACCTTCCTGATACAAATCAATTACATGATAATCAAATTCATCGGCCAGTTCAATCTGGACATCTGCATATTCCTGCCAGTTTTCACCGGTAAATTGTGTGTATTCTTCCATTTTATTCGGATAGGTAATGACAACATATACTTCAGCGTCAGAATAATCGTCATGAATTGCTTTGAAGGTTGTATAAATGTCACCACAGTAGGTACCCTCCTCAGGGTCATCTAAAGAACCGAAATGCTCGGAACCGGCAAAAAGGTCATTGATGCCTGCGAACAGGACAATGATATCGGTATCCTCCGGAATGTCCTTATAACGGTAAATAATCGCATCATCATTGTCATATCCGTCATAGGGAGCACCGCCGATACCGAGATTGATAATTTCCGCGGAAGTATATTGACCGATGTAATCGGTATAATTCAAACCGTTACCATCCAAAGTCAGGCTGCCACCGTTTCCGGCCGTAATGCTGTCTCCCAAAAAGGCAATTGTTTTATCTTCTAAAGGATCGTCGGCAAAATTCAAAATAAAGG
>JAZNIP010000108.1:0-2642 GCA_045577575.1 Lachnospiraceae bacterium
CATACTTTTATTCCCTACTTATAAAAGTACGTATACAAATCATGCGCTCCTGTTTCCCACCCATTCTTATCATAAAAAGATTTCGCAGTCACATTATCTTTTGAAAGTAGAATGCGTTTTAACTTTTCCTGACAAATTCCAGTGTCCTGATTGAAGCCAGGTCATTCTCTCCCATTTCTAAAAGCACATTTTTATCTACCCACTTATAATCAATCGTTTCTCCTTTTTGCAAGGAAACAGCATTTTTATCCCAATCCGTAATGCATAAATATTCCACATATAGAGAACGATGACCATCATGTACAAGTCTTCCAAGCTCTTGCAAATCACAAGAAACAATCCCTGTTTCTTCCTTAAGTTCACGTGCTGCACATTCTAATGGGGTTTCGCCTTCCAATGCAGAACCTCCCGCTGTCAATTCCCACATTCCGCCGCAATGCTTTTCGTAATCCCGCTGCATAAGAAGATAGGTGCCATCCACATGCTTTACGATAATATCGCATACCAAATGATACATGCCTGCAGGAATAACTTCGCCTCTGATAAGTTTAACATTTTCTATTCTGTTGATTTCCTTATTGTATGCATCCCATATTTCAGCCATAAAGCCCTCCTGTTGTTTCAGTATTTGTCACCTGCCCTTTTTCACGGTATCTTTTACCCCGGATGTCGCTTCTTCCGCATCTACGGAATCAACCCGAAATGTTTGGCAATCCTGTCGCAGACTTCCTCTCGGGTATCTTTTCCGTCATCTTCCCGGACAACCGTAAAAAAGCCGCTCTGTGCCAACTCGTTATAATTCTCCTGACTGTTGATTAAGGCAAGACCACGCTTATAATTCTCCATTACCTCTTCTGCGTTATCACAGCTGTCTATCACGCTTAGAATAAACTGTTTCTCCGGATCGCTTCTGTCAAAAAAACGTTCCACACTCATCGACTGCGGCGCAAGCATCAATGCAACATGGTTATAGTCGGATATCTCTTTTAAAATATCAATCGGAATATTTGTATCCACAATCACTTTTTTATCCTTTGCGATGGATATCAGCTGTGCAACCTCAAATTCTGCCGCTTCTTTCGCCGTATCAAAAATCCAACGCGCATATTCCTCCGGTGAACGTGTCACAAAATCCTTCCAGTCGGTCAAATTCTTAATATAACAACTGTCCGGCTGTTTCTCCGGCGTTGCTACGATATCTGCAACTTCACTGTGATAGTTCTCTCCACAAAAAATCATGTCATATCGTTCGGCAAGCATTTTTACCGTCGTTGACTTGCCCGCATAAGCGGTACCTGTAATAAAATATACATTTTTCAGATAATGCTTTAAAATATTATTTTCAATTTTCATAGTAACCTCGTAAATTAAATCAACCTCAAATAGTATTCATCATCGCCCTCGAAAACACCCGTTTTTCTAAAACCATGTCGTTCATAAAATTTTCCGGCTTGCGTATTATCTTTATGAACGCCAAGAGCCAACGAACGCCTTCCAAATTCCTGATATACCTGCTCAATCGCGCTTTCCATTATCTCTCCACCCAAGCCTCTGTTTCGATATTCTTTATCAACCACAAATCCCATTAATCTATAAAACGGGGTTCCCCTCATTTCGATAGGATCTGTATCCCAGGGAAGAGCCTCACCTATCATTATTAAACCAATATACTTATCATTTATACGCGCCAAAAACGTGTGTCCTATCAGATTATTTTCTACCCCATAATCATTGATATCCATTATTGTTACAGCCGTGTCAACCCATTCCTCCGGAATATCATCTCTGTTAATCCCACATGCATATCGAAAATTTTCATGCGTTAGTTGTTCAAGTATAATATTGGTAGACGGAACTGATTGCGTTCTTTGTATCGTATTATAAATTCTCTCAATAAAAGGCGACTTGTGCTCGATATACTTCTCCATATCGTACGGATACAATTTTGCCCCCTCTTCCTTAATGTGACCATACTCACATATTGCTTCCGGATGTGAACGCAGATAATCTCTGAACGCTTTATGCCTTTTCAACTCCTCAGAATCTTGCGGGCAGACATATAAATGATGTTTCTGCAAATGTTCTTTTCCGTCATACTTAAATGCTTCCCGACCGACAATACCAAGATTTCCCGCATGCCGATAACCGATTTGCTGCAATGCCAAGATAACATCGCCAAGCACGGATTCATCTTTGATTACCACATCAATGTCGATAATCGGCTTTGCGGAAAGACCTTGTACCGAAGTGCTGCCAACATGTTCTATCTCCAATGCCAATTCTCCCAGCGCCCCCTGAATCTCTGCCTTGATATCGGTAAAATTTTGTAGCCATGCCTCATTGTATGGCTGGACTACTACATGTTTTTTATCATTTATAATCATCTTCCCACTTCCTATCTTACCTTCTCCGCCTTCACAATCTCAAATCCACACTTTTCATACAGCATAATCGCCTTTTGATTCCAAGCTGCTACATGCAGAGTAATCGGTTCGTCGTTTCTTTTCCTAATATGCTGAATCGCCCAAAACAAAAGCTGTTTTCCGTATCCCTGCTGCTGAAACTTCTGATTCACTATCAGATCATCTATCTCATTTCCATAGCAAGCCACTGAGCCTATTATTTCTTTTTTATCCACCAAT
>JAZNIP010000109.1:0-5264 GCA_045577575.1 Lachnospiraceae bacterium
CCAGTTGTCTACATACGGCAGAAATTCATCCAACATTATGACACATGTGTCATAGTCCTTGCATCCTTCGATTAAAAAGCCATGCAAATTATTTTCTTCATAGTAATAATGAGGTAGCTGCTTTATAAAATCTTTTGCATCCTCATTTTTCGCAAACTGCTTTGCAAATTTGCGTAACTGCGGTGTCCGAACCCCAATGACCCGTTCCTTATCCACGGTTGGCATCAGCTTACTGTGAAAATCGCGATACTCCAAATCCTGCATGGCAAACAGTTCTTTCTGTACCTCTTTTGTAATATGCTCCATAACGCTCTCCTGTATTTCACTTACACAAATAATGGTGTAGAATAATAGCGGTCTCCGCTGTCCGGCAAAAGTACAACAATTGTCTTTCCTTTATTTTCCGCTCTCTTTGCAAGCCGGATTCCAGCTGACAAAGCCGCTCCCGAAGAAATACCTACCAGTACACCTTCCTTCTTCGCAAGCAGTTTTCCTTTTTCAATCGCATCCTCATCACCAATTTGAATAATTTCATCATATATTTCCGTATTCAATATTTTTGGTACAAATCCGGCTCCGATTCCCTGCAGCCCATGAGCTCCGCTTCTTCCTTCCGAAAGCACCGGAGAACCCTCCGGCTCTACTGCCACAATCTTAATCTCCGGATTTTTTTCTTTTAAATATTCCCCGGTTCCGGTAAGTGTACCACCGGTTCCGACACCTGCCACAAAAATATCTATCTTTCCGTCCGTATCATTCCAGATTTCCGGTCCGGTAGTGGCTCTGTGCGCTGCCGGATTCGCAGGATTATCAAACTGACCTGCCAGAAACGCTCCCGGGATCTCCCCTGCCAGCTCCTGCGCCTTTTCAATGGCACCTTTCATCCCTTTTGTACCCTCCGTGAGTACAATTTCTGCTCCGTATGCCTTTAAAATATTTCTTCTCTCTACACTCATCGTTTCCGGCATAGTCAAAATCATACGATATCCTTTTACTGCAGCAATGGATGCCAGACCAATCCCGGTGTTTCCCGAAGTAGGCTCAATAATCACAGAACCCTCCTTTAAGATTCCTCGCTCTTCCGCATCTTCAATCATAGACTTCGCCGCCCTGTCTTTTACACTGCCCGCAGGATTAAGATATTCCAGCTTCACAAGAAGTCTGGCTTTCAGTCCAAGCTCCCTTTCAAGATTAACAGCCTCTACAAGAGGTGTGTTTCCAATCAATTCGATTACACCCTGATAAATTTTTCCCATTTTGTTTCCCCTTCTTCTTCTAAATTATTTTTTCTTTCCATACCGAATCGGTTCAGAAATATGTACGTTAAAATATGAAATCAGCGGTCCCATACCAAATGCAGATACAAGTGTTCCCACGCCAAGTACCGCGCCAAGAGCAAAACCTGTTATGGAACAAATCAAATCACAGGTAATCCGCACAATGGAAAACTTCCAAGGCTTTCTTTCCGAAATACAAAGCGCTATGGCATCATAGGTAGAGACTCCTAAATCTCCCACGAAATAAAGTGATGATGCGATACAGAGCAGCAAAATACCTGCCAACAACAATACTGTCCGTTTCCAAAGCTCGTCTGCAAACATAGGACGATTCCAAATCCATGTAGAAAAATCCACCATATAACCCAGCAAAAATATATTGATAAAGGTTCCCAGACCTATTTTTTTCTTATCCACAAAAAAAACACCAATCAGCATCAACAAATTCAGTATCATATAAAAGGTTCCAAAACCGATTGGAATATGCTCCCATACACCATGGGCAAACACCTGAAAAGGATCCATTCCGAACGCAGATGCATTAAACATTCCTACGGAAAATCCTCCCAACATAACACCTACGATTGTCATCGCACAACGTCTTTTCATTTCTTGATTCATCTTTTTGTCCTCATTCAAATCCTTTGTCTTTACGAAGCTTACACTTCAACTTTGTCTTATATATTTCTGCAATAAAAAAAGAATAAGCAGGACGATAAGCCGGGTTATGTCATTGAATGTTCATCTATCCAGGACTACTGTTGCCAGTAGCCTCCAGCGACCCACCTGAAAGCAGGCCGGGCCGACCTTTCGCTTTCTATTCGGTCTTGCTTCGAATGGGGTTTACATGTGCCCCTACTGTTACCAGCAGGGCGGTAGTCTCTTACACTGCCTTTCCACCCTTACCGGGATGCCCCGGCGGTTTATTTCTGTTGCACTATCCTTGGAGTCACCTCCACCGGACGTTATCCGGCATCCTGCCCTATGAAGCCCGGACTTTCCTCACCTGCAGCCTTTCGGCATTTGCAGCCGCGAACATTTGTCCTACTTATTCTTATTTTTTATATCATATTTTGCTTTATTTGTCTAAAAATATTCCATTCTATTACTATGCATGGAACAGGCTTCCACCCACAAATTCTCTCACAATAGAATTTTTCGGTAAATCCTCACTGCTCACACCCAGGAAATATTCCAGGAATTTCAAAAGGCGTTTTGCCTCATAATATTCCGGTTCTCCCTCTTGAATACTGAACAACAGCGGCTCCGCAAACTGTTTCAGCACTGCCAGTTCATAAATCAATACCGAATTAAACATGGCATCGGCACTCTCTTGGAACGGGAAAATATTTTCTTCCTCGCCTTTTCGTACAGAAGGCCACATAGCAATCGTCTGCTTTGCAGATGTTCCTCTTGTTCTGGCATCTCTTACCATACGGCGTAAAAGACGTCCGTCCGTTGTTGGAATTCGATTATGTTCATCTACATTCAGACTGGTGAGGGCACTGATATAAATCTTGTATTTACTCTCACCAGGCAGCGAAAAGGACATTTTATCATTTAATCCATGGATTCCTTCAATAACAAGAATATCATCCTCACCTAATGTTTTAAAGTTGCCCTTGTACTCCCGCTTTCCGGTTTTGAAGTTAAAACTTGGCAGCTCTACAGTCTTACCAGCCAGCAAATCACTCATATCCTGATTGAACTGTTTTAAGTCGATTGCTTCCAGACATTCAAAATTATATTTCCCGTTTTCATCCTTCGGTGTCTGTTCCCGATTCACAAAATAATCGTCTACCGCAATCGGATGCGGATTCATACCATAAGTACGAAGCTGAATAGACAGTCTGTGAGAAAAGGTTGTTTTTCCCGAGGAAGACGGACCTGCAATCATAACAAATTTTACACCACCGCGATTTACAATATCCTCTGCGATTTCACCGATTCTTCTTTCCTGAAGCGCTTCCTGCACCAACACTAAATCCGAGAAATTCCCCTGACAAATCTGGTCATTCAAATCACCGACCGTATCAATACGCATTTTTTGTCCCCAGTCGGTAGCCGTCTGCAAGGTATGAAACAGCTTCTCTCTCGGTTCAAAATAGCCCAATGTTTTTGGTTCCTTTTTGTCCGGTAAGAGCAGCATTAAGCCGTTTTCATAAGAAATGACTTCAAAATATTTTACATATCCGGTAGAAGGCAGCATGTAACCATAATAGTAGTCATAGTAATCATCCAGACGGTATACATTAATCGTAGAGCTTCTGCGATAACGGAACAGCTTCTTTTTGTCTTCCATTCCATAGCGGTCAAACAACGCAATCGCCTCTGCCATCGGATAATTTTTCTTTTCAATCGGCATATTCTCCATCACAAGCTGATGCATGCGTACCTTTAACCGCTCCACCAACGTCCGGTCAACCTTTATATTACCCTTCAGGCTGCAATAATAGCCCTGTCCGATAGCAAATTCCACCTTGATTTTTTCAATATTTTCTCTTGCTTCCACATCATACAATGCTTTAATCATCAGCATAATGGCGGTACGCACATATGCCTTATGTCCGGCATCGTTTTTTAAAGTAAGAAACTGTATCTCACAGTCTCTTACCACCTTTTTCATCAGCTCCTGAATCTTACCGTCCACAATCACAAGCGCAATTGTATCATCATACTGCTCCTTGTAATCTGCGGCAATCTGCTCATAAGTTGTTCCTACCTGATATTGTCTTTCTTCCCCATTGATTGTAACCGTAACCATACTATACCTCCCATTTTTTATGTTATAGCAGTTTACTTCTCATTTCCTCTGCTGACATATCGCTCAAATATGCCGGCGCAATATCAAAAATTGTCTTGCAGCCCTTCATACCCTCCTTACTCATACGATATGCTGCTCTTGCATATGCAGTCAGTACACTGGACGTAAATTCCGGATTGGAATCCAGTGTCAATTTATATTCAATTACATGATTGTTAACACCGTTCATGCCTGTTTTTCCGCTTCGGATTACAACACCGCCGTGTGGAATCCCTGCATGGTCACGCAAAAGCTCCTCTTCGGAAATAAAATGTACCGTTGTATCATAATCAGCAAAATAATTCGGCATTGTCTTGATTTCATTTTTAATCCGAGCCAAATCCGCACCTTCCTCTGCAACTACGAAGCACTCTCTTGTATGCTTTTGTCTGGTAGTCAGTTCCGGACATTCACAGCGTCTGACAGACTCCAGTGCCGCTTCTACCGGAACCGTATACTGTTTTGCATTTTTAACACCTTCAATTCTGCGAATTGCATCAGAATGTCCCTGACTGACACCTTTCCCCCAAAAGGTGTAATCCTTTCCGTCACGCAGAATCATATTGGCATACAGTCTCTGCAATGAGAACATTCCCGGATCCCATCCGATAGAGATAATTGCAATCTTTCCGCTCTCTTTTGCAGATGCATCTACATTGGCAAAATGCTCCGGGATTTTTGCATGTGTGTCAAAGCTGTCCACTATATTAAAATATTTTGCATATTCCACAGTCTGCTTCGGCAAATCGGTAGCAGAACCGCCACAAAGCATGAGTACGTCAATCGCATCCTGCATTTCCATCAGCTTATCTGCATGATATACTGCCACACCACTTACCGTTTGCACCGTCTCAGGTGCTCTGCGGGTAAATACGCCCACAAGCTCCATGTCCGGATTCTGTGCTACTGCACACTCGATTCCCTTTCCTAGATTTCCATAGCCTAAAATTCCGATTCTTATTTTCATGTTCCCTTCACTCCCAGTTTCTATTTTATAAAACCCAGAACGGGTTTTTCTCTCTGGCACGCAGTATATCAAGTGTCCTGCATTCCCGCTTTAAAAACTCTTCCATATACGGTACAAATATTTTTTCCAGTCCGTAATGTCCTGCATCAATGATGCAAAGCCCCATCGCCATCGCATCAATTCCCGCATGATGGTCAATATCTCCGGTTATCAGTAC
>JAZNIP010000110.1:0-12043 GCA_045577575.1 Lachnospiraceae bacterium
GGAAGGCTACAAGCAGGAATTTATAGAATTTATGGTAGACAGTAATGTATTGAAATTTGGAGATTTCACATTGAAAAGTGGTAGAAAATCTCCGTTTTTTATGAATGCAGGTTCTTATGTGACAGGTACTCAGCTTAGAAAGCTGGGACAGTATTATGCAAAGGCTATTCATGACAACTACGGTGTGGATTTTGATATTTTGTTCGGACCGGCTTATAAGGGAATTCCGCTTGGTGTTGCAACGGTTATGGCAATCAGTGAATTGTATGGAAAGGATGTAAAATATTGTTCTAACCGCAAGGAAATAAAGGATCACGGTGATACCGGCATTTTGCTCGGCAGTCCGATAAAAGATGGTGATAAGGTAGTGATTATTGAGGACGTAACGACCTCCGGTAAATCCATTGAAGAGACATTCCCGATATTAAAAGCACAGGGGGATGTGGAAATCAAAGGGCTGATGGTATCCTTAAACCGTATGGAAAAGGGACAGTTCAGTGATAAGAGTGCGCTGGAAGAAATTCAGGAAAAATACGGATTTAAGACAGCAGCAATTGTATCAATGGAAGAAGTTACATCATATCTGTATAACAAGGAATATAATGGCAAGGTTTATATTGATGATGCTATGAAGGCATCCATTGATGCATATTATGAGACCTATGGAGCGAAATAGAGAACCATAGGATAATAAAGAGCAAAGTAAAAGGAGCTGTAAACAGATGGAAGAAAGAGCATATAAGGTGATGGGGCATTCAGGTGCTTTAAACATTACGTTGGGAGCGATTGCGATTGTGACAGGTGTTGCGAGCGGTGTTCTGTTGATAATTGCCGGAGCAAGACTTTTGGCTACAAGGTCCAAGCTGTTATTTTAAAGAACAAAGCATAGCTTGGGAGGCATAAATGGCAAGAAAGAACAGCTATATTTTTACGAACAAGGAGCATCCCCAAAAAGGCATTATGTCGTCTGTTTTGGGGGTTATCTCTGCAGCTTCGGTCGTTTTGGTGCTTTATTTTGCATATTGCAACGACGGTGTCGCAGAGCTGCGATATGGAGCTGCGCTGCTGTTGGCAGCGCTTTTTTCCGTAGCGGGATTTGTGCTTGGAATTTTATCCAAAATGGAATCTGATAAATACTATTTTTTCCCCTACATGGGAATTATCGTAAATACCATTGTGCTGTTTGGTATTGGATTTATTTTATTTGCAGGAGTTTACGGAATATGACAGAACAAATTTTGTCGGAAGATATATTGGCAGAGCGTTTTTCGCTGGCGGGAGAGCGGATTGAGGAGATTACGAGACTGACAGAGCAGGAGGCAGTGATTGCAGCGGACTATGTTGCGTATTTTCAAAAGACGGCAGCATATGTACAGAGCCTGCTTTCTGAGTGGGAATGGCAAAAGATGCCTGAGTGGAAGGATGCTTCCATAGAAGAGCTGCGTCACAGAAATAAGATGCTTTATGAAGATATTCTGCCGGAAAATTATGAGAGCTGCTATGGCAATCCGGTCTATGCGGTCTCTCTTTACGGTGAGGATATGGGCAGAGTGCTTGCTTTTTTATATGCGGAGCTTCACAGCCAGATTGAATCGGTATATGAGAGGGATACAGAAGAGCTCGTTATTCGCATGGAGCTTTTTTTGGAGATATATCAGAGCTTTGTATGTGCCTATGAGGAGCAAAGGTCAGAGCCTTCTGTTGAGGAACTGCGCCGGATTATATATTGGTTTGTCAGTGATTACGCTGAGCCGGAGCTGGAAAAGAGAGTTCGCAGTCAGCTGGACCCTGAACGGGATTTTTTCTTGCGGATTGTAATGGATTCGGATCTGAGTGATTTGCGATATTTATATTATTATGGAGAATACATTACCGAGAATGAGGAAAAGCTGGCAGCGTACCTGAATCGGCTGCCGGAAGAAACCATTCAAAAAATGGCAGATACCTTTACAGAGGGGTATCGTATTGGCTTTGTAGCAGGCGGTAAGGATTTGTCCAAGAAAAAGACGGTCAATGTCCGTTATGTGGCAGGCTTTGAACGGGTTATCCGTCAGGCGGTGA
The DNA here is from genome assembly GCA_045577575.1 of Lachnospiraceae bacterium. GTDB lineage: Bacteria > Bacillota > Clostridia > Lachnospirales > Lachnospiraceae > VSOB01. The sequence goes on from JAZNIP010000110.1 coordinate 2,062, forward strand.
AAAACTTTGCAAAGCTGGGGCTGGAAAGTGTTATATATCGTGCTTCAACAAGTGTTTTTCATAAAAAAGGTGTAAATCGCATCGGTTTTTATGGTGCGGATGCCAATAAACAGTTTTTATATGACCATAAAGAGGACAGTGCTCTTTATCTGGATAAAAAATATGTGAGTCGGAAAACGGAAGGCTTAAAGGCGGCTTACGAGGCGGTAAAGGAGCTTGCGGCTGTGCATGGCGGACCGGCATGCATGGAGGCTTTTGGTGAAGCGGCATTTGCTCCCGATACAAAGGCAGAGGCATGTCAGCTATCCGAAGCACAGCAGAGGCTGTCCGTAGAATATGCGTCATCAGCAGGGGAGCTGGTTAATCAATACATTAAGGGAGAGGAACGCAGCTTTACGATTATTGCATTTCCGGTGCCGGAAATCGGTGAGGAGTTTGAAGCAATTTTCGATGCAGTAATTGATATCAACACATTAGACTACGGAGTGTATCAGCGGATACAGCAGACCATAATTGATGTACTGGACAAGGGTGCATGGGTGCGCATTCGTGGCATGGGAGATAATAAAACGAATTTAAAGGTAGCACTTCAGCCTTTAAAAAATCCGGAAAAAGAGACAATTTTTGAAAACTGTGTGGCGGATGTAAATATTCCGGTTGGTGAGGTGTTTACTTCTCCTCAATTAGAGGGGACGGAAGGAACGCTGCATGTAACAAAAGTATTTCTAAACGGATTGGAATACAAAAATTTGGAGCTGACCTTTCGAGACGGTATGATTACTGAGTATCGTTGTGACAATTTTACTTCAGAGGAAGAGAATAAAAAATATGTAAGGGACAATGTACTGTTTCATCATGAAAGTCTGCCGATGGGGGAATTTGCCATCGGAACAAATACGACCGCTTATGTAGCAGCACAGAAATATCAGATAGGGGATAAGCTGCCGATTTTGATTGCGGAAAAGACAGGACCTCATTTTGCAGTTGGAGATACCTGTTATTCTCATAGTGAGGATTTGGCAGTGTATAATCCGGACGGCAAGGAAATTATTGCAAGAGACAACAGCTGTTCCTTAAAACGTCATGAAAATCCGGGGCAGGCATATTTTAACTGCCATACGGACATTACGATTCCGTATGATGAACTTGGGGAACTGACCGTGGTACGAACGGACGGTGTGGAGGATACAATTATCCGGAACGGAAGATTTGTGCTTGCAGGCTGTGAGGAACTGAATCTGCCCTTTGAAATGTATTGACGTTAAAGGGTTCTCATAATAAAATAAATATGAATGACTAAAATTAAAGGAGAAACAGATATGGCACAGGTTTCGATTGTAATGGGCAGCGATTCGGATATGCCGGTGATGGCAAAGGCTGCCGATATTTTAGACAAACTTGGTATTTCCTATGAGATGCGGATTATTTCCGCACATAGAGAGCCGGATGTATTTTTTGAATATGCAAAAACGGCTGAAGAAAGAGGCGTAAAGGTTGTTATTGCCGGTGCAGGCATGGCAGCTCATTTGCCTGGTATGTGTGCAGCGATTTTTCCGATGCCGGTTATCGGGATTCCGATGCATACTACGTCTCTTGGCGGAAGGGATTCTCTGTATTCTATTGTACAGATGCCGTCCGGTATTCCGGTGGCGACCGTAGCAATTAACGGCGGTATGAACGCAGGTCTTTTGGCAGCCAAGATTCTGGCAACCTCAGATGCGGATTTGTTACAACGATTAAAGGACTACTCTGTAGAAATGAAAGAGAGCGTAGAAAAAAAGGATGCGCGTTTACAGGAAGTCGGATATAAAAATTATTAATTAGTATACATTAAGGAGAAGAAAAATGGATTATAAGAGTGCAGGTGTGGATATTGAAGCAGGGTATGCTTCTGTAGAGCTGATGAAAAAGCATGTAAAAGAGACAATGCGTCCGGAGGTACTTGGTGGACTTGGTGGTTTCTCGGGTGCTTTTTCCATGACAGCCTTCAAGGATATGGAAAAGCCTACTCTGGTATCCGGTACAGATGGTGTCGGCACAAAACTAAAGCTGGCATTTTTGCTGGATAAACATGATACGGTAGGAATTGACTGTGTAGCTATGTGTGTAAACGATATTGCATGTGCAGGCGGAGAACCATTATTCTTTTTGGATTATATTGCATGCGGAAAAAATTATCCGGAAAAAATTGCTGATATTGTAAAAGGTGTGGCAGAGGGATGCAAACAGGCGGGAGCAGCATTGATTGGCGGTGAGACAGCCGAGATGCCGGGCTTCTATCCGCTTGATGAATATGATCTGGCAGGCTTTGCGGTAGGCGTAGTAGATGAAAAGGATTTGATTACAGGCAAGGATTTAAAAGCAGGTGATACACTTATCGGTATTGCTTCCAGTGGAGTACACAGCAATGGTTTTTCTCTTGTAAGAAAGGTATTTACCATGACAAAGGAAAGCCTGAACACCTATTACGATGAGCTTGGAAAAACTCTTGGAGAGGCATTGATTGCACCGACCAAGATTTATGTAAAGGCATTGAGAGGCATAAAAGAAGCAGGAATAACCGTTAAGGCATGCAGCCATATTACCGGTGGTGGTTTTTATGAAAATATTCCCCGTATGCTTCCGGATGGCATGAGAGCTGTTGTAAAAAAGGACAGCTACGAAATTCCGCCAATCTTTAAGCTGATGCAGAGAGAGGGCGGCATAGAAGAAGAAATGATGTATAATACATATAACATGGGAATCGGCATGATTGTTGCGGTAGATTCGTCAGATGCGGATAAGACACTGGAGGCATTGAAGGCAGCAGGTGAAAATGCATATGTAGTTGGACATATTGAAGCGGGAGAAAAAGGAGTTACTTTATGTTAAGAGTACTCGTGTGTGTCTCCGGTGGAGGTACAAACCTTCAGGCTCTGATTGACAGCGTGGAAAACGGACAGGTCACGGATGCCGAAATTGTGGAAGTTATCAGTAACAATAAGGGTGCTTATGCATTGGAGCGGGCTTCCAAGCATGGGATTAAAGGAACCTGTATTTCTCCAAAGGATTTTTCGGACAGAGAAGCCTTTAATGAAGCATTTTTACAAGCAGTGGATGCTGCTCGGCCGGATTTGATTGTACTTGCAGGCTTCCTTGTAGTGATACCTGAAAAAATGATTCAGAAATACAGAAACCGCATTTTAAATATTCACCCGTCGTTGATTCCGTCGTTCTGCGGAACCGGCTATTATGGCTTAAAGGTGCATGAAAAAGCATTGGAACGAGGCGTAAGGGTAACGGGGGCTACCGTACATTTTGTGGATGAGGGCACGGATACCGGGCCGATTGTATTACAAAAGGCAGTAGCAATACAAAATAACGATACGGCGAAAACGTTGCAGCAGCGTGTTATGGAAGAGGCAGAGTGGGTGTTGCTTCCAAAGGCTGTGGAGCTGTTTGCGCATGGAAAAATCCGTGTGGAGGATGGCAGAGCGATTGTTGAGGAGATGCAATAGGAGGAAATTATGAAAATTCTGATTGTTGGCAGCGGCGGAAGAGAGCATGCAATCGCTGCGAGTGTAGCAAAAAGCAAAAAAACGGATAAAATATATTGTGCACCGGGAAATGCCGGAATCGGTCAGTTGGCGGAATGCGTACCGATTGGCGCTATGGAGTTTGATAAATTAGCTGCATTTTCCAAAGAAAAAGAAATTGATTTGGTAATTATCGGTATGGATGATCCGCTTGTTGGCGGATTGACGGATGTACTGGAAGAAGCAGGAATAAAGGTATTCGGACCGCGGAAAAATGCTGCGATTTTGGAAGGCAGTAAGGCATTTTCTAAGGACTTGATGAAAAAATACAATATTCCGACTGCTGCATATGAAAATTTTGATTCGTCGGAAGCTGCACTTGCCTATCTGGAAACGGCATCGATGCCGATTGTATTAAAGGCAGATGGGCTGGCGCTTGGAAAAGGTGTACTAATCTGCAACACTTTGGAAGAGGCAAAAGAGGGCGTAAAGTCTATCATGGAAGAGAAGCAGTTTGGTGATGCCGGAAATCGTCTTGTTGTGGAAGAATTTATGACAGGCCGTGAGGTGTCTGTGCTTTCCTTTGTAGATGGAAAGACGATTAAGACAATGACCTCTGCACAGGACCATAAGCGTGCAGGTGATGGTGATACCGGATTAAATACAGGTGGTATGGGAACTTTTTCGCCGAGCCCGTTTTATACGGAAGAGGTGGATGAGTTCTGCAAAAAGTATATTTATCAGGCAACCGTTGACGCTATGGCGGAAGAAGGCAGACCGTTTAAAGGAATCATTTTCTTTGGCTTGATGCTGACGGAAAAGGGACCGAGAGTTCTGGAGTACAATGCCAGATTCGGTGACCCGGAGGCGCAGGTTGTTCTTCCTCGTATGAAAAATGATATTGTTGAGGTTATGGAAGCGTGCATTGACGGCAGATTGGATGAAATTGATTTGCAGTTTGAGGACAATGCAGCAGTCTGTGTTGTTCTGGCTTCCGGTGGCTATCCGCTTTCTTATGAGAAAGGGTTTGCTATCTCGGGGCTGGAGAGCTTTGAAGGAAAAGAAGATTATTTCTGCTTCCATGCGGGTACGAAGCTGACAGATAACCGGATTGTGACAAACGGAGGGCGTGTACTCGGTATTACGGCGACCGGTAAGGATTTGAAAGAAGCTCGTGCAAAAGCATATGAAGCAACAGAATGGGTTTCATTTGAAAAGAAATATATGCGAAATGACATCGGAAAGGCGATTGATGAAGCATAAAGAAAAAGGGTTCTTGTATAAGGGGAATGCTTATGGAAATGAAATTAAATGAAAATGATATGTATCATCGACCGATTGTTTGTGAAAAATGCGGTGGTGTTATGATATTCAAGGGAGTCGGTGAATATCATTGTGAAGATTGCAAATTTGTAGCCTATGATGATTACGGTAAGGCGCGGTTGTACATAGAAAAGCATCACGGAGCGACAGCGGCGGAGGTCGAAATGCATACAGGTGTGGCTCAGAAAACAATCAGGCAGATGTTAAAGGAAAACAGGCTGGAGATTACAAAGGATTCGGCAACTTTTTTGAAGTGTGAAGTGTGTGGTGTGGGAATTCGTGGTGGCAGATTGTGCCCAAAATGCGAAAAGGATTACCACTTGCGTCTTGAGGATGAACAGCGTAATCAAAAAATGGTGCATGGATTCGGAAAGGCTACACCGGAAGAGGAAGGAGCAAAGCGTTTCAGACGTAGCTTCTAAGGAAGGATTAGGAAATGAAAACATTAGCAAGAAAAGTAGGAAAGAAAATGATGCATGTAGTTGCTGCTATGGCAGTGATGATGTGTATAATGCTTCTGGATGAAAATACAATCATTAGTGAGGCAGCCGATATTAAGCTTAACAGCAATGCAAAGGTGAGAAGTGAAGCAAGTACCTCAAGCAATGTAGTAGGGAATGCGGCAAGCGGAGCCACTTTTTCATTACTCGGTGAAGTGACAGGCGGAGACGGATATGTGTGGTATCAGGTATCGGTTAACGGAGCAACCGGATATATTCGTTCTGATTTGGCAGAAAAAGTGTCCGGAGGCATGACTCAGGCAGAGGTAGAAAGAGAAAATTCATATACGGAAACATCCGCTACCGTTTCGGAAACATCTGTGTCGTCAGGTAAAATATCGGTGGATAGTGCCAATGTGAGAAAGGGACCTTCCTCCACGGATGCGCCGGTTACCAGTGTAAAGTCAGGTACGGAGGTTGCCATTAGCGGAGAAGCCATCGGTGCTGACGGTAATGTATGGTATCAGGTGTCAGTTAATGGAAAAACAGGTTTTGTTCGCTCAGATTTAGTTGAAGCGGCAGAAGCAGAGGAGCCGGAGGAGAGCGAGAATCCTGAGGAGGAAGAAGAGGAAGAGGAAGAGAATTCTGAAGAAGAGGAAATATCAGAAGATGCCGGTACAATAGAAATATCCAATGTGATTTCCAGCAGAATATTGCCGGGAGACGTGGATCTGGCAGATATGACAATTGATGAAGCCTTATTGGAAGAATGGAAATCCGGTAACTTTTATGTGTTATATACAACGGATCCTGATAATAATGAGAAGTGGTATCTATATTCTTTGAAGGATAATCAGATTGAAGAGATAGACAGCCTTCAGGGTGACGGGGAAAGTACCGAAAGCAGTTTGATAGGCAGTTTGATAGAAGGAAATAATAAGATTATTCTTTTGATTGTTGCAGCGTTGTTTATTGTCTTAATTCTTGTATGCATACTTCTTGCGTTGAAACTTCATGAGTACCGTGAGTATTATGAGGATGATGAAGATGACGACGATGAGGATGATGAAGACGAAGAAGAAGACGATGAGGATGAGGACGAGGACGACGAAGACGAAGATGACGACGAGGATGAGGACGACGAAGACGAACGTCCGAGAAGAAAGTCGCGTTGGAGTCCGAAAAACTTCCTTTCCCGTCGTGACGAAGATGATGACGATGATGACGATGATGAGGATGATGAAGACGAAGAAGACGATGAGGATGAGGACGACGAAGACGAGGAATATTTGGATGATGACGACTTTGAGTTTGAATTTCTGAATATGGATGGAAAAGATAAGTTTCGTTAAAGAATCGTCTGAATTGTTCGGAAAAATAAGGATTACGAGTCGGATAAAAAGCAGTCAGTGCTGACAGAAGGTTGGCACTGACTTATTATTTCCTTTATAGGAAAGGTCTTGTCAAACGTTGTTCTATAGTGCATCCTGCTTGACTTTTTATGTGTGCTGTTATAATATTTGTATAACAGAGGTGTCGGGATGATAATAGAACTTGATTTTAACAGTGATGAAGCATTATATGTACAGTTGCATAATCAGATTATTATGGGAATTGCTACGACCCGATTGAAGGAAGGCGATGCGCTTCCTTCTGTGCGACAGCTTGCGGAAATGGTTGGCATTAATATGCATACGGTGAATAAGGCTTATACTATTTTAAAGCAGGAGGGGTATGTTAAGGTTGACAGACGGAAAGGTGCCGTAATCGCTGTAGATATTAATAAAATACAAGCGTTAGAGGATATGAAGAAAGAGTTGAGAGTGCTTTTGGCAAAGGGAAGTTGTAAGAATATTTCCCGGCAGGAAGTGCATGCTCTTATAGACGAAATCTATGAGGATTATGGAGGACTTGAATAATGCCGCAGTACACAAAGAAAGCGGAAAAAGTGCTTTCATTAGCAAAACAGACAGCAAGAGAATTGAGACAGAATTATGTTGGTACCGAGCATATTCTGTTGGGATTGCTTCGGGAAGATACCGGAGTTGCCGCCAGAGTACTTCAAGATAACGGTGTAGAAGAGGAACGGCTGATTGCTATGATTTATGACCTGATTGCACCGGGAAATTATCTGCCGGTAAAGGAACGGGATGGCTATTCTCCGAGAGCAGAGAAGATATTGGAGGAGGCAGAGCGGCAGGCAGTGCGGTTTCGCTCAGAGGAAATCGGAACGGAGCATATGCTCCTTGCTATTTTAAAGGAAGGTGACAACGTAGCTGCCAGATTGCTGACAACGCTTGGTATTCAAATACAGAAGCTGTATGTGGATACACTTCTGGCAATGGGGCAGGATGGTAATCTTTACAAAGAAGATTTGGGATACAAGGCAAGAAAGAAGAGAGAAAAGAACAGTAATACAGAAACTCTGGATCAGTACAGCAGAGATTTGACGGCACTTGCAGCGGAGGGAAGATTAGATCCTGTCATAGGCAGAGAGACAGAGATACTGCGCGTGATTCAGATATTAAGCAGACGCACCAAAAACAACCCTTGTCTGGTAGGTGAGCCGGGTGTCGGTAAAACGGCAATTGCCGAAGGGCTTGCGCTTAATATTGCAGCCGGAGAGGTGCCGGATACCATTAAAAATAAACGTGTTGTAACACTGGATTTATCCGGTATGGTAGCGGGCAGCAAATACCGTGGAGAGTTTGAGGAGCGTATCAAACGGGTAATTCGTGAGGTGACGGAAAGCGGCAATATAATTTTATTTTTGGATGAGCTGCACACAATTATCGGTGCCGGCGGAGCGGAAGGAGCGATTGATGCTTCCAATATTTTAAAACCGTCTCTTGCAAGAGGTGAGATTCAGTTGATTGGTGCCACTACCATTGCTGAGTATCGGAAATATATTGAAAAGGATGCAGCGTTGGAGCGGCGTTTCCAACCAGTGACGGTAGAGGAGCCGACTCAGGAGGAAGCTGTTCGTATTTTAAACGGAATCAGCAGTCGTTATGAAGCTCATCATGGGGTGACAATTACAAAAGAAGCGATTGAAGAGGCTGTACAGCTTTCTGCAAGGTACATCAATGACAGAAACTTACCGGATAAGGCAATTGATTTGATTGACGAAGCGGCAGCGGCTCTTAAATTAAAGGATATGCATTTGCCGGAAAATCTGAAAACGATGCAGGAAGAAATCAGCAAAATGGATTTGCAGATTGAGAGGTCGATTCGTATTGAGGCATATTCGCAGGCAGGAGAGATTCGCCGGAAACAGGAACAGCTGCTAAAAAAATACGAGCGTGCAAAGGCGGCTTATGAAAAGAAGGCGGCAGCCAGAAAGCTGTCAGTGGGAAGTAGTGAGATTGCAGAGGTTGTATCGGCATGGACAAAAATACCGGTGACCAAGCTGGCGGAAAAGGAAAGCGAACGTCTCTTGCGATTGGAAGAGATTCTTCATAAGAGAGTTATCGGGCAGGAGGAAGCGGTGACGGCTGTCGCAAAGGCTATGCGTAGAGGCAGAGTCGGCTTGCAGGATCCGAACCGACCGATTGGCTCCTTCCTGTTTTTAGGACCTACCGGTGTAGGAAAGACAGAGCTGAGTAAAGCACTTGCAGAGGCGATGTTTGGTTCTGAGGATGCATTGATTCGGGTAGATATGTCAGAATATATGGAATCTCATTCGGTTTCCAAAATGATTGGTTCGCCTCCGGGCTATGTAGGCTTTGATGAGGGTGGACAGCTCAGCGAAAAGGTAAGACGAAATCCGTACTCGGTAGTACTGTTTGATGAAATCGAAAAAGCACATCCGGATGTGTTTAATGTATTGCTGCAGGTATTGGATGATGGACATATTACGGATTCTAAGGGACGTAAGGTCAGCTTTAAAAATACAATACTCATCATGACCTCCAATGCAGGAGCGCAGCGTATTATTGAACCCAAAAATCTGGGATTTGCGGCAGAAACCTCTGAAAAGAAAAATTATGAGACAATGAAATCCGGGGTTATGGAGGAAGTAAAACGACTCTTTAAGCCGGAATTTATCAATCGTATTGATGAAATTATGGTATTTCATCCGTTGAATAAGGACAATATGAAGGAGATCGTGTCTTTGTTGTCCAAAATACTGGCAAAGCGGTGTCAGGAACAGATGGATATTCATTTGACAGTAACAACTGCATTAAAAGAGCATATCGTTGAAAAGTATTCTGAAATGAAAATGGGAGCACGTCCGATGAAGCGGGCAATCCAAAATGTAATTGAAGATGCCTTGGCAGAAGAAATTTTACAGAAAAAGGTGGTTCCCGGTGATACGGTTACCGTGGGCTTAAAGAAGGGTCAGGTTGTATTTACGGTAAAAAACAGAGAGAAACTGTCGGCAGTATAGCCGACAGAAAACACATAACAAGAGGAGGATACACAAGATGGCAGTAGTAGAAGGGTTGATTCAGACAGAGGCAGACGGAAGCCTGAGCTTTGGCAACCATATTTTGAAGGACAAGGCAAAAAAAGAAGATTTTGAGCATGGTGGGGATTTATATAAAGTAAAAACCTATGCCACTATGACAAAATTGGAAAAGAACGGAATGTTTGTCTATGAATCGGTTCCGGGAACGAGTGTGAATCATTTTGCAGAGAATGCAGAAGGAGTCTGCTTTACCGTAGAAGGGTGCGAGGATGCCCAATTGACAATCGGTTTGG
>JAZNIP010000111.1:0-3741 GCA_045577575.1 Lachnospiraceae bacterium
CACCATACCGCCGATAAGGCTTTTATCCTCTGTATAATGCATTTCCATCTGCTCGTATTTTGTTGTGCTAAGCAGTTTTGCAACAATCTGCTGCTTCTGCTCTTCCCGAAGCGCTTCTGCTGTTGTTACATATGCAACACCAATACCCTTCAGTTCTTTCACTTCATCAAGAAAATACTGTAAAATATTGTCTATCTCATCGTAACGATCCTTTGTGATAATCAAGGAAAGAAAACCCAACAATTCCTTGTCCATTCTTCCCTCAAAAATATTCCGGATTACCTGAAGCTTTTCTTCTTTTATAATTTTCGGATGATTCATCAGGCTCTGAAGCTCTTTATTTTCCGTAAGAATCTGCTGCAACGCCTGAATCTCTTCCATAAAGGAATCTACCTTGTTTTCTTCTACCGCGAGTTCATAAAGCGCCCCGCCGTAAGTTTTGGAAATCAGCTTAGCCATGTAGTATCACCTATTTCCTTTAATGTTTCCTCAATCAGGCTGTCCTGAACGGTTGTATCAATGGAAGCCGCAACTACTTTACCTGCCATGATAGAAGCGATGGAAACCATCTCCTTCTTCACGTCATCTGCCGCTTTCCGTTTTTCCAGCTCTGCCTCAGCCTCTGCACGCTCGCGGATTCTCACAGCTTCCTCTTTTGCCTCGGAAACAATCCGATTTTCATTTGCAAGTGCTTTTTGTCTGGCAGCGCTCAATATTTCTTCTGCTTCTTTTTCCACATTTTTAAGCTTCTCTTCATAATCCGCTTTCAGTTCTCTGGCTGTTTCCTGATTCTGTTTTGCATCATCCAGTTCTTCCTGAATTTTCTCTTGGCGTTTTTTCATCATATCGCGCACCGGATTGAACAGGAAGTGAGATGCCACCAGAAACAACGAAAATACAGCAATCATGCTGAGTACTGCATCATGGAGAAGCTGTGGTGTCAGGTCAAATAAATATGAATCCATGTCTGCCTCCTTTCAAAGATTTTTTCGAAAAGACTTCTTATGGCATTAATGGTTTTACGAATAACAGAAGCATAGCAATCAGCAAACCGTAAAGACCTGTTGTTTCGGCAACAGCCTGTCCAAGAAGCATAGTAGAAGTAATATCGGATTTTGCACCCGGATTTCTTCCTACAGCTGCTGCTGCGTGTCCTGCCGCAATACCCTGACCTACACCAGGTCCGATACCTGCGATAACCGCAAGACCTGCACCAATTGCAGAGCATCCTAAAATAAATTCTGTGTTAAATTCCATATTTTTTTCCTCCTTATATTGTTTAAAACTTATGAATCTCCTATTGCATCATTTATATATGTCATTGTCAACATACAGAATACATATGTCTGAATTGCTCCCGAGAACAAATCAAAGTATACATGAAGTGCTGCCGGCCAGATAATTGCAATTTTGGAGAGCAGTCCGTAAATAAGTGCCATCATAACCGTTCCGGAAAGTACGTTTGCGAAAAGACGCAACGACAACGAAACAGGTACCGCAATATCTCCAATCATATTAATCGGTGCCCAAAATACCCACGGATCACAAAGTCCCTTAATAACACCGGATACCTTCTGATGCTTGAACTTGTTGAAATGGATGAGCGTAAAGGTCATCAGACCAAGCGGGAACGTCACACCATAATCTGCCGTTGGCGGTCTTAAGCCAAACAGACCCGAAATGTTGCTTAGGAATATAAATATAAAAATCGTTCCGATATAGTTGGCAAATGGCGTTGCGTTTTTGCCCATAACACCTTCCACCATGCCGTCCAGCTTTTCCACTACAAGCTCAGCCACATTCTGAAAACCGCTCGGAACCTCTGACGCACGTTTTATTGCTATATTTGCCGCAATGCAGAAGCCTGCGATTACCAGCCATACAATTAACAGACAAATGTGCGTAGTTGTTATCCAGAATTCCTGACCAAACAACTGATAAGAGAATACACCATGTATCATAAAATCAATGTCTGCTCCTCCGGATAACAGAATTCCTTGTCCCATAGATTCACCTCCTTAATTTAGATATAGCTTTATGTGTAACAGGCTGTAAATATGCCGCTACCTTCAATGTCATAACACCCAGAAATGCTGCAAGTGGATTTGCATATTCCGTGCACATCAGCACGGCTAAAACAATAATGATTATCGCATACCGTAGCAGCGACTGCTTACGCATAACCTTCTGTGCACCCGCTTCTCCCATGTCCAGTGCTTCATCTATTGTTTTCCACATATGCCATGCCAGAAACACTGCAAGAAAAACACCTATCCAAAGTCCCAGGCTGAAAGAAATTTTATTTTTTATAAACCAGACAATCGTTATCTGAAACAAAAACCCCATTGCAATAATGCCTATCAGCAGTTCCTTCAGTGTTGTATCAATTTTTATTTCTTTTTCTGCTTCTTCCATAAGGCGATTTCCCTCCATCGTCATAAATCTTTTTAGCCAACAGATAAACATTTCGAAATCCTGCCAATGCCCCTACAAAGAAAAGAATCACCATAAAGCATGAGGTTTGCAACTTTTGGTCTATAAAAAGTCCAAGAAATGAGCATAAAAAAATGGGGACGAGCATGTTGATGCCAAATTGACTGATTGTTGTCAGGGCATGATAAACTGTCTTTTTGTACTTCACATCTCTTCCTCCACTTTCCTTTTATGTGTTTTCATTAAAAAATCGCCCTTGTTATAAAGTATATCCAATTCTTTCGTTTGTGTAAAGCGAAAAAAGCGACACAACTAACAAAACTCATAATTCGTTTGAATTTTCTGTTACTTTAAGGAAATGTTAGAAATTTCGATTGACTTTTTATTCTGCTGCGTGTAGCATTTTATATACATAAACAATTGTCAAAATCAAATTTCATACATACGGAGGGCATTTATGGATTATCCACTTCTTTACCGGAAACGCATCATTCCCGATGAATGCATTTTATTAAAAGACGACGAAATCCTCTCATGGGACAACGAACGCATTGTAACCCGTTGGAATGCTCTGCGTCCAAAAAAAGAGCTTCATCACGGCTACTCCTGTTACTTTCTAAAGGAAGGCTACAAAGTCAGCAAATTTTATCGTGCTGACGGCTCTCTTCTGTATCATTATTGTGACATCATCACCCATGAATATACTGTCTCCGAAAATAAACTTGTTGTCACCGACCTTCTGGCAGATGTCATCATCTATCCGGACGGTTTTGTAAAGGTTGTGGACTTGGATGAAATCGTCCCCGCTTTGGAATCCGGTGCGCTTTCGATGCATGATATGAAATCTGCCCTGCTCTCCTGCAATCGCTTATTGGAAATCATTTATGATGGGGATTTAAGGGAATTGACGAAATATATTGAAGAGTTTGAATAATAATTTGGTTTGTAATCTAATAAGGGCAGAAACATCACAATTTTCTTCCAGACACGTTTGCACTCGGACGAAACACAGCGGTACATAAGGCTGTAAAATACACAGCCTAAGTACCGGCGTTTCTTTACGGTCTGTCAGAAAATGTGATTGTTTCTGCCTATTTACGTTACAAACAAAATCCCCCCTAGCTTCGCCAAAGGTATGAAAATACTCCGGCGCAGCTAGTGGTTTTTAAAAGAAGTTTAAGCAAAAGAAAAGCGCTTCTTTTTCCTGACAATACATTGACGGAGGATGCGATGAATTTGTTAAATTCTGTCTATAACCAGCAATTCACGGACAAGGAAGTCGGAGGCCAAGCGGTCTTAGGAAGACAA
>JAZNIP010000112.1:0-6042 GCA_045577575.1 Lachnospiraceae bacterium
TGTAACCAGCAATTCCCGGACAAGGATGTCCGGGAAAGCTGCGACTGAGCCCGGATGGCGAATTCGCAGCGGTTGCGTACAGTTTCAAAACATAAATCAGAATTGTTACAAATTCCGCATCTGTAGTCCGTATTGGAAGGAAAACAGAAGCACATTTCTTTTTTATAAAACCTTTTAAATTATTATTTTAGTAGAATATATGTCCCCCAATTGCAATACCTGTCAGTCCCGGTATTGGAGTTCTGAAATATACACAATTTCCTACATTGGTTATTCCGCTCATCGCTTCATCCGCCGCTCTATAACAGGACGGCGTTGCCTTTTTGTTGGTCAGGGCAAGAGCCAGTCTGCCGCTGCCTACCGGCGAAAACTGCTTTCTCTGGTAGATTACACCCGTTACCGTGTCCGGATAAACGGAGCTGAGCACGCGATTAATTACAACAGCTCCTACTGCAAGCTGCCCTTCATAGGGCTCGCCACCTGCTTCACAATAAATGAGCTGTGCCAGCAGCTCACGGTCACCCTCTGCAAAGGTCACCTCCGAAATATCTCTTCTCGCAGACCGCGCTGCCAGTCTTGACATCGCCTGTTCCTCTGCCAGCTGCTTCTGAAGTGCAGCGATATTTGCTTCCTGCTCCTTCATCTGAGCTTCAAACGCAAGAGCAATCTGCTCTGCCTGAGAAATCTGATCTGCATAACCGGCAATATTATTTGCCGTACTCCGCACCATACCGGTTACTTTTGCCTGCTCTGCTTCGGTTTCCGCTTTCAGCTCATCCAGTTCTTCCTTCTGTGCCTCAAGCTGCGCCTTGGTTTCCTCAATTTCTGCCTGCGTCTGCCTGTATTCCTCCAGCATCTTCTGGTCATATTCGGCTATTTCTTCCACATACATACTTTTGTTTAAAAAGTCTCCGATTCCCTCCGAAGCAAACAACATTTCCAGATAAGCAGCGTCACTTCTTTCGTAGATAAATTTTATCCGCTTTTTCATGCAGTCGTACTGCCATGCTACTGTTTCCTCCGCTTCCTGCAGGGCAGCTTCCGTATCTGAGATTTCTTCTTTCTTATCTGCAATCTGTCCTTCCAGTCGGTTTAAATTTTCTCCGACCTCTTCCAGATTATCATTCAGAATTACAAGCTGTCCCTGAAGGGAATCCTTTGCTCCCTGCATCCCCTGAATGTTTTCCTTTGTCTGGTTAAGAGCTGCTTCCGTCTGTTTCTTCTCTGCCTTTGCCTGATTCAGTTTTTCCTGTGTACTGGTCGCACGAACCGTTTCCGGAGCACTGGCAACCAGAATTACCATCACTAACAGCGTGGCAATCTGTCTACCGGCACTTTTCATCCTGTTCTCCTTTTTGTACCTTTTTACAGTTCCAATCTGACCTCTCGTCCGGTCTGTTTATACGGATAATAAGTTACACCCGCCGCATCCAGCATTCGCTTTGATGCTTTTGTAGACGGTGTATCCGCATATTTATCGCTTTCATAAACAATGGTTTTGATTCCTGCCTGTATAATTGCTTTTGCACATTCATTGCATGGAAACAGTGACACATACAGCTTTGCTCCCGCCAGACTGCCTCCACGATAATTCAAGATTGCATTTAACTCACTGTGTGTTACAAATGCATACTTGGTACTCAGCATATCGCCTTCTCTATCCCAGGGGAATTCGTCATCGGAGCATCCGATAGGGAAGCCATTATACCCCATAGAAAGAATTTTGTTATCCTCACTTACAATGCACGCTCCCACCTGCGTATTTGGATCTTTGGAGCGCATCCCTGATAGCTTGGATATGCCCATAAAATATTCATCCCAGGAAATGTACCCTTCTCTTTTCATTTTATCCCCGCCACCTTCTGTAATAACAAATTATTTTGTTCCGAAAATACGGTCTCCTGCATCCCCAAGTCCCGGCACAATATAACCGTGGTCATTCAGCTTCTCATCCAGTGCTCCTACATACATGTCCACATCCGGATGTGCCTCTTCCATTTTTTTGATTCCCTCAGGTGCCGCAATAATGCACATAAAATGAATCTTCTTACAGCCCTTATCCTTTAACATCTGAATTGCTGCTACAGAAGACCCTCCGGTTGCAAGCATCGGATCAACCACAAATACCTCTCGTTCATCGCAATCTGCCGGAAGCTTACAATAATATTCTACCGGTTCCAATGTCTCCGGATCTCTGTAAAGTCCGATGTGACCTACCTTAGCTGCCGGAATCAGGCTCAGCATACCGTCTACCATTCCAAGTCCCGCACGCAGAATAGGCACAATTGCCATTTTCTTACCCTTGAGCTGCTTTACTACTGTTTTGCAAATCGGTGTTTCGATTTCAACCTCGGACAACGCCAAGTCTCTTGTTGCCTCATAACAAATCAGCATTGCTATCTCACTGATTGTCTGGCGAAAATCTTTTGTTCCCGTCTCTTTTTTACGAATATGTCCGATTTTGTGCTGAATTAAAGGATGATCCATTATAACAACCTTTGCCATCTTTTTATCCTCCTGTATTTTATTTCCCTTCAATTAGGTCAATTCTTCTCTGATGTCTTGCTTCTCCTGAAAACTCTGTTTCCAAAAATGTTTTTACAATTTCAAGTGCCAGATTATTTCCGACGATTCCGGCTCCGATTGCCAACACATTTGCATTGTTATGCAGTCTTGTCAGCTTTGCGGAAGCAGAATCCGCGCAAAGCGCACAACGAATTCCCGGCACCTTATTTGCCGTAATGGAAATACCGATACCTGTTGTACAGATTACAATCCCCTTCTCACAGCTTCCGTCTGCCACTGCCTCTGCTACTGCCCGTCCGTAAATCGGATAATCGCATGACTCCTTGTTATCGCAGCCCATGTCCTTATATTCGTAGCCTGCTTCTGACAGATACTTCTTTACTTCCTCTTTTAAATCGTAACCGCCGTGGTCACTTCCGATTGCTATCATTCCCATTTCCTCCTAATTGTTTTTTATTTTTACAGGACATCCTCTGCCTGCAGCACATGATGTCCTGCTGCCTTTAACAGTCTGTTCATAATTGCCTGTCCAATTCCTTTTTCTGAAAATGCCTCGGAATAAATGCAGGTTACCTGCTTTGCATCAAACTCACGCAGAATCGCATACAAATGATGTGCAATCGCATTTTCATCCGTTCTTGCCCCCACGCTGGCAATGCACTCGGCAGTATAAAGCAGTTTTGTTTCATCCGTACAGATAATACCTACGGTTTCTCCCGCGCACCGCTTCTCCTCTGCCAGCTTCCTTATGGCTTTTGTCACCGCATCTTCTTCACCTGACACAATTGTCAGTTCTCCCTTTGGTGCATAATGCCGATATTTCATTCCCGGAGCCTTTGGAGCCTGCTTTGCCGCCGCATCCAAAAGTGTCTTGTCTATCGCCACTTCTGTTCCAAGCACCTGTTCCAGCATTTCCTTTGTAATATAACCCGGGCGCAGAATCATCGGCACTCTTTCCGTCAAATCAACAATCGTGGATTCCAGACCGATACAGGCACTGCCGCCATCTACGATCATCTCGATTTTGCCATCCAAATCTTCTCTCACATGCTCTGCTAACGTAGGACTCGGCTTGCCGGATGTATTGGCACTCGGAGCCGCCACATAACCGCCTGCCGCCTCAATCAGCGCCAATGCTATTTTATTTTCCGGCATCCTTATGGCAACTGTATCCAGCCCGCCTGTCGTCTCATACGGCACTGCGTCGGATTTCGGCAAAATCATCGTCAGCGGTCCCGGCCAAAATGCCTTTGCAAGCACCTCCGCTTCTGCCGGAATCCTTTTTACGATTTTTCCCATCGCTTCCCGGCAGCAGATATGCACAATCAACGGATTGTCTGACGGGCGTCCTTTTGCAGCATAAATCTTTTTTGAAGATTCCTTTTGCAGCGCATCTCCTCCCAGTCCGTAAACAGTTTCCGTAGGGAACGCCACAAGCCCGCCCATCCTTAATATCCTGCCGGCTTCTTTTATTAACACTTTTTCTGTTTCTTCATCAATTCGTTCTTCATCAATTGACACAAATTTTGTTTCTGACATTTGCACTCTACCTCAATATTATAGTATAGCACAGTCTCGTTTTATAGAAAAGAGCCATTTCAAGCATTCAAGGTTTGCATAATTCCCATAAAGATCGCCCATGCAACCCTCTCCTGATATTCCGCCTGTGTCAGCTTCTCCGCCTCCTCGGAATTGGACAAAAAACCACACTCAACTATAATAATCGGCGATGAGGTCTTTTTCAGCAAGTAATAACTGGTATTTGCCTTTTCCTCCCTTTTGTTTTCCGCATCCACCCTTTCCCGCAAACTTTTCTGCATAATTTGGGCAGCCTGTTCACTCTCCTTACTGCCTTTATAATAAAATACCTGTGCTCCCTTTACATATTCTTCCGGATAACTGTTCTGATGAATGCTGACCGTCAACAATGGAGCCTCTTTCTCTATCATCTCAATGCGTCGTTTCATGTCCTGCACCTTTTTGTTTTCTGCTCCGCTGTCATACAGTCCATTGTCATCCGCTCTCGTCATAACTACACGGATTCCCTCTGTTTCCAATAATCCCTTTACCCTTTGTGCTATCTGCAAATTAATTTCCTTCTCCAAAGCTCCGTTAATTCCGACCTTTCCCGGGTCATCTCCTCCATGACCGGCATCAATGACAACACACGGTTTCTCCTTTTCCACCCGGCTGCTCATTACAAAGTCTGCCGTTCCCTTTGCTGTAAAATAACCTGTCATCACAAGCATAGCTCCCATCAGCAGATAAACCGCTGCCTTCTGAAGCCGTTCATATATCTCCTTTTTCCTTCTTCCCATACACGCCCATTATTCCAACCTGTTTCTACAGCATATGAAGAAATCTCACCGCATAGAACGAAGCGCATCTTCTCCTTTTCATCTCAAATTCTATCCCCCTAAAAATTGATTAACAAAAAATCCTTGACGCAATAGACCGTTTGGTCTATTATTTAATTCCATAATAACCTATATCTGTCAAACAATGCTTTTTGCGAAGCAAATATAAACGTTTATACAGATATACATTATGCGCATAAAACGAAGTGAGGAAAACACATGCAAAGTAATAAAGGTCTTATAACAAAAGAACGCATTCTGGAATGTTCCGCGAAATTGTTTCTTATCAATGGTTATCACAATACCGGAATCAATGACATCTTAAAAGAACTTGAACTCCCTAAAGGATGTTTTTATTACCATTTCCACTCAAAAAAGGATCTGGCAATTCA
Organism: Lachnospiraceae bacterium; assembly: GCA_045577575.1. GTDB lineage: Bacteria > Bacillota > Clostridia > Lachnospirales > Lachnospiraceae > VSOB01. The sequence continues at coordinate 5,276 of JAZNIP010000112.1, forward strand.
GGTTGCAGAATACTATGCAAATGATTTGCGTACACGTCTGCAGGCAATCGCCTCCATCAAAGATTGGAATATTTTTGCCGAGAAATTTGCAGATATATTTATCGACAAAACAACAAGCAATACCTGCTTCGGCTGCCCCTTTGCCGTACTTGGCAGCGAATTAGCTTTTTTTGACCCGCAAATATCTCGGGCATTCCAACTGCCCCTAAAAGAGCTCATCCACTTATTCTATACAGTTTTTCTTTCTTCCGGCTTTTCCGAAGAGGTCGCCGATTCGTGCGCTGCTAAAGCCTTTGCACTGTTTGAGGGATATCTTATGTACTTCAGAATTACAAAGGATATTTCCGTACTTTACCGGATGAAGCAACAATTATTAGAAATTGGAAATAAAGAAAATAACTAAGAATAATAAAAGAAATGTAAAATGGAGTCTGAAAAAATGATAAAAACTGCTGTTGTAAATATGAAACCTTGCTTTGCCAATCCGCAAGCTAACCTTGTCTACGCAGAAAAAATGATTCGTGAAGCTACACTTGCCAATGCACAACTTATCGTATTTCCCGAATTTTTCACCACAGGCTTTTCCGTAAACAATGCCTTGATTCCTGCCATTCGCAGTTCCCAGCAGCTCCCGCTTGAGTTGGCAGCCTTGAGTCGAAAATATGGCATTGCCATTGGTGGGTCTTATCTGTACTATAACAAAGACAGAAAGAATGTTTATAATACCTTTGGTCTCTTTTTCCCATCCGGTGAATCCTTTTTCCATA
>JAZNIP010000113.1:0-3813 GCA_045577575.1 Lachnospiraceae bacterium
TTCCATACGGCACTTTTGTTTAATGTACTGCTTGGGGCAATTCCGTGTACGATGGAATATGCAGTGCAGATCAGGATGTATTCCTGGGCAATCTTTTTTATTACTTTTATGGGGCTGTGGGCTTATGAAGCGTATTTGGAGCAGAAGTGGCAGTATTTTGCCGGTGTTGTGCTGACTTCTGTTGCGTCTGCATATACCCACTATTTTGCATTTGTTTCCGCAATTCTGATCTATGGTTTTTTGTTTTTGGCACTTGCCTTTTCAAAGCGGAAAGCATTGCTGAAATGGCTTGTCTCCGTGCTTGTCTCGCTGATTTTATTTGTGCCGTGGATGCCATATATGAAAATACAGGTTCGGGGAGTTTCCAAAAACTATTGGATTTCGGAAATTACCGGAGAGACCATAAAAGAGTTTTTACCGTTTCTGTTTGATATGGATATTCCGGGGACAACCGGTATCTGGGCATTTTTGCTTAGTGTGGGAATCGTGCTTGCAATTGTAATGATTTGCAGAAAAGAAGCGGGAAAAGGTATTTATGCACTGCTTCTGTTTGCGGTTCCGGTATTTACGGCGGTGACCGGTGTGGTAGCATCCAAGCTGATAAGACCGATTTTTATTGTGCGGTATCTGCTGCCCTGTATGGGACTGGCAGCACTGTTTCTTGCGATTACCTTGTCGCGTTATGCATGTCGGGAAATTTTCCTGGCGATGCTGGTATTCTTTCTGTGTGCGGGCGGTGTGGACTACAAGGAGTCTGTTTATCAGGAATATCAGTGGACGCTTACAAAGGAAACGGAGGAGTTTTTAGACAGTCATGTAGGGGAAAACGATATTATTGCATATAACTATGAAAGCTATAAGCTGATTTATGATTATTACTGGGATGATAGTGAGAAAATATTGTGGACCGAAGTGGATTTGGAAGACAATGAGTATGAAACTATCTGGCTTCTGGATACAATTTACTGGCCGACACCGACGGATGAGTATCTGGCGGGCTTTGGCTGGAAGAAAACGTTTATGGGTAATTATGGGATTGAACACAACAATTTCAAAATATATGAAATCAGGAGAATGGAGCCGTAATGCAATCTATGGCTGATTTTGGAGAGCAAATGAAAAATAAATTAAAACAGCCGTTTTGGGTATATGTGGTGCTTGTGCTGATGCTTGCCGGGTGGATTTGTGTCTGGCCCATTGGGATTTTTAAGGACGAGACCATATCCAGAACAGCAGCAGATTATAGTATGGAGACAGGACCGATTGGTGAGGTGGCTGCGATACAGGAGTTTATCCCGCAATATGATCATATCAAATCCGTCGGTGTGGATATCGGAAAATTAAAGGGGGCTGCCAATCAGGGGACTCTGTATTTGCACTTTTACGATGAGAACCTGAATTTGTTTGCATCGGTACCACAGGATATTCCATCCATGAAGGACGGAGAGCTGACGGATATTATTGTAAATATGAAATTGGAAGCAGGAAAGCGGTATTATATTGGAATTCAGTGCGAGGACTGTGGAGACACTCCTCCGGTTCTTCATTACCGTTCTCTTTCGGGAAATGGTCCGGCAGAAAATTTACACTTTTATTATGGACCGGTTGTAATTGAGGATGCATCGGCAAATATTCGTTACATTTACCGGATTCCGTTAACGCTTCCCCAGATTCTCTTTTATGACAGCTTTGTGCTTCTTTTAGGTGTGACAACAATTTTTCTTGGGAAGAAAAAGATTAAAAAATAAGAATTTAAGGTAAGGGAAATTTATGACCCGTTTATTGATACAGGAGGAAAGGACGGAAAACAAAATAAAGCTGGCGGCGGCGGTAGTGACAGTGCTTTTTACGGCGGTGTTTTTCTATGTCGCTGTTGTAAAGGATGTTTTTGGCGGCACGGTATGGGACAGAGGTGTCTATGGAGCAGCCTCCATTCTATTTGCAGGTACGTTACTTTTTTTGATTTATCGGATTTCCTTTTGCGGATTATGGCGAGTATGCAGGACGGAACGTTTTTTGAGAGACGGAGCTCAGATGTGTTGCTTTGCCTGCATATGTCTGATGACGCTTTATTATTATAATTCTGCCAGTGACTATGGTCATTCGGTAGCGACAAGGGTGATGAACAGTGCATTTGGAATCGCCCTTTTGTGCATGTACCGGAAAGAGGAATTGCAAAAGAAGTGGATAGGCAATTTACAGGCATTGGTGTTTGTGATAGTTGCTGTCGGGGGCTTTTCCAAGGCGCGTGACGGAAAAGAGCTTGTGATGTACACACTCAGTGGTGTGACCGTTTGGATTTATGTCAAGCTTTTGGGATGTCTGGCAGGCAGAATACACAGAAAGGAAGTTTGCTGTCACTTTTCGAAGTATGGTTATTTGGTACTGCTTTTCTTTTTGGGAATCCTTGTTTTTCGCAATACAAGAACGTGGCCGTTTTCGATTGTGGTTCCGTTTGGCTGTCTGTATTTATATCAATTTGACGGGGACAAAATGAACCGATTTTTGAAAAATTTCTGTTATGGATGCATTCTGGCTTTTTGGCTTATGTTTGGCAGCGCACTGATGTTTCGGCCGTACTACAGCTTTGAATTTATTCGTTATCCGGGCTGGTTTTCCTCGGTCGCTACAGCAGGGCTGTTCTGGATGGTGGTGTTTGGTTGTACGCTTACCTGTATTCTGGCAAAGTACGACAATGCTGCAGGCTTTCGACAGAATTTAAAGGACTGTTTTATTGAATTTGTTACTCTTGGAGCGGTAAGCTCTTATCTGGTAATGGGCATGGCGCGTACTGCGCTGCTTGGAACGGCAGTTTTTTCGATTGCTGCATTTTTAATTGCGGAAATTTTTTGTTACCGTGATAATGTTGCGAAAATATTGACAAAGGTTATGCTTGTAATCTGCCCCGCGTTGCTGCTTTTTCCGGTAGTGTATACCTTGACGAGAACCATACCGGCAGTGATAGGCAGACCGGTATGGATTACAAGAGCGGAATGGTTCAGCGACCGCATTCAAAAGAGGGAGCCGGTGGATTCCAGCAAATTTATGAATGTGCCGCAGTTGGCAGAGAGTCTGTTGGATAAGCTGCTGGGAATAGATATCAATTTAAGCAATATGGCAGGAGCAGAGAGCGGCCCCGGAGTAGGCTATACGGTAGATGAGAACGGAGAGCTTGTGTTTGATGCCAATGTAGTCGGATACTATGAAAAGGATGGTCAGATTTATACACAAAAGGATTATTCCTTTGAAAATGATGCAATACAGGATAGCTCCAATGGAAGACTTGATATCTGGCGAATGTATTATGAAAATCTAAATCTGACAGGACATGATACGATGATAGTGGAGGATGCAGATGAGAATATGATTCTGTATCATGCCCATAATTCATATATGCAGGTGGCATATGATCATGGAATTTTGGTCGGTCTGCTCTTTGTTGCGGTTACGGCAGGCGGCGCGGTTGCCGGGGTGATTTATTATAAGAGAAACTGTCGGAAAGTAAATTTTGCCATTTACCCTGTGATTGTGGTAATATCTTTTATGATTGCAGGAATGACAGAATGGATTTTTCATCCGAGCATTCCTCTCGGCTTTGCTTTTTTAATCGGGTTGACACCACTCGTTGGCGGATACACAACAGAAAAAGAGTAGGATGAGCAAAAGGGCATAAAACGAAGAAGGAATATTATGAAAAAAATAGAGCTGAATTATAAATTGATTACAAGAAGAACATTTCTTGTTGCATATGATATTGTAGCAGTGTGTTGTAGCTGTTTTCTGGCACTTTTACTGCGCTATGAATTTCAGATT
>JAZNIP010000114.1:0-4248 GCA_045577575.1 Lachnospiraceae bacterium
GGTGACGAGTTCGTACAGGATTTGCACCTGTTTCCCTTTTCACCAGAACCAATCCTTCTTTTATAGAAAAATCATTCTGACACCTGTTGCCACATATTCAGTTCGTGTCATTGTACCACATTTACAGAACAGTCTCAAGAGCCTGTCTGCAATTTTATTGACCAAATACATTTTCTACTGTATAATATATTTGTATTAGGCAAGAGCCTTGATCCACGTTTGTTAGGGAAAATCTCTGACAAACGTGGTTTTTTTCTTATATAAGATTTGGGTATCAAAAGGTGGTATTCAAAATATGAAATGGCAAATTGCACAAAAAGATATAATAAGCAAACGATTCAAACTGCGATTTTAGCGACTGACAAAATCCACCGGTTACGAAGACCAGGTTCAAAGCCTTTGCATAATTTTCAAACCACCTTTCGATACACGAATCTTATATAAACAAAACTCAGTCCTATCCCATCGGAGGTTACTATGAATCAACATACTCGTTTTTTGCAAACACTATTATCCATACTTTTTGTTGTCACAGGTAATGCGCTCTACGCACTTACCGTTAAATTATTTTTGCTGCCCTCCGGTCTGGTAACCGGCGGAACAACCGGAATTGCACTTTCCGCAAACCATTTTTTCAACATTCCTATTTCCTATTTTGTCTTAATCTTTAATGTTGTTATGCTGGCTGTGGGCTTTGCGGCACTCGGAAAACAGTTCGCCGCTACAACACTTGCCAGCACCTTTCTCTATCCGTTCTTTTTGGAAATTCTCGACAAATTGCTCGGTGATTATGTCATTACCAACGACCTTTTGCTTTGTACCCTCTTTTCCGGTATGGGTATCGGCACAGCACTCGGTATCGTCATTCGCTCAGGTGCTTCTACCGGAGGTATGGATGTTCCACCTCTCATTTTGCAAAAATTTTTCCGTATCCCGGTCTCCGGCAGCATGTATGCTTTCGATGTATGCATCCTGTTAATACAAGCTCTGTTTCGCCCGATTGAAAACATCCTGTACGGCATCATACTGGTGCTTATTTACACTATCGTACTGGATAAGATGCTGCTACTGGGAGCTACCCGAACCGAAATTAAAATTATGAGTTCAAAATCCGAAGAAATCAGAGGTGCCATTCTGTCACAAATTGACCGCGGTGTCACTATGCTGGATGGTGAAGGTGGATATCTGCAAAACAAAACTCAGATTATACTCAGTATTATTTCTAATCGTGAGCTTCCGAAAGTAGAAAAGCTCGTCCGTGCCATTGACCCGGAGAGCTTTCTGATTATCAGTCATGTAAAAGAAGTGAGCGGACGGGGCTTTTCCATGAAAAAACGGTATCGGTAAGTCTTAATCCCCCTCGTCCACAAACACACTAAATATAATATCCTTATAAAAATCATGTAAATATATGGTTGTCGTCAAATATTTTTCCGTATCCGCACTCTTTGTATTTCCGACAACATCCGTAATGCAGGTATCATAATCAAGCTCCCAGCCGTTTTCCTTATCATCAAAATATCTCTGCTCTACAAGGCGGAAGCTGCAATGTTTCCCCATATATTCCGAGACATTGTCTACCTGTAGGGATTTTATCGGAATAAACACATGGACACATCTCGCATCTGAATCAACCCGATACACCTGATACACCTTTTTTGCATCCAAAAATCCCCGGCCGTTCCAGTTGGATGCATCCCGCATTTCCTTCTCTGCTTCTGTGAAATCACAATAGCTTCCTCCCTCTGTTACATAATAAAAATCATCCTTTTGTTTGATTTCATATCGGCTGTATTCTGCACAGGTTTCTTTTTTATCCGTATTTGCAGCAACGCAGTAGTACTCCTTTATGTAGAAGCACGCATCCCTTGTATTCTGATTGATATCGTATGCCGAAAGAACCGCCGGACACCAATTTTCATGTACAAGGTCACAAGCTATCGCATCGTTATAATTTATCAACAGACACCCCACATTGTTTCCGAATGACCGTATCCATTCATTATCCTTTGGCAAAATGCTTTGACATATTCCGCTCTCGTCAGCCTCTCCTATTTCACAGCCTAACAGCCCGGGTATGGTATTATCCGTAATCATGCAGACTGCCATCTTATTGTATTCGGCATTTCCTAAAACCTCTGAAAGATTGGCTCCGTCAAAATAATCATGCAGCAGACCATACTCCCGTTCCACTTCATCCGATGCATTTATCGTTCTTTTGTCATCTCCGTATTTCCCGTAGCATAAATCTATATGTTCTGCCTGCTCATGCAATAAAGCCTCTATCCGCTGACGAACTGCCTGCTCTATCTCTCGGTACTGATAATTATCCCAGCACTCCTGTGTACTTTCTGCTTCTCCTGTTGTATATACCCAAAACTCCGTACCGGTTTCTTTTTCCCGCAATTTCACATGCACATAACCGGTAGCATCCGGCGAGGCATCCCAGAACAGCCCGATTTCCACCTTATCACAAAACACTTCCATCACCTTTGGTTGAAATCCGTATTTTTCTTCAATATAGGCAACAGCATTTTTTCTTCCTGTCTTCTCATACTGCTTCATCTGCTTTATCTCATCAGCGGTATAGCCACAGCCTGTTAACAAAGCAGACAGCAAAATAAACCAAATCAATAAGCTCCAAGCAAGTCCTCTTTTTTTATGTTGCATTTCACTCTCATTACCCATTCATTCGTTCTTTACAAATTGACGGACTTTCTTTTTTCAAAGAAATCATCCACCGCTTTTACAATTTCCTGTGGAGACAGGGTCTTTAGCAAGTAACCCTCCGGCTTCAATGCCATTACCTTCATAACACTTTCCTTGTCTCCTTTACTGGTCAGAAATATAACCGGGATATCCGCAAAGCTTGTTTCCGTCCGAATCATTTCCAATACCTGTTTGCCATCCACCACCGGCATTTCATAATCCAAAAGCACCAAATCAGGGCGATTGGTCGCCAAATATTTTATTGCCATCGCTCCGGAATTTGCTAAAATCACCTGATACTTTTCTTCCAACCAGCCTTTTACATTACGAAGCATCGCTCCGGAATCGTCTACTACCAAAACCTTCTTTTTGTTATGATTACCATAATTTTTGATATATTCATCCACGGCTTCTGCCAGCTTGTTTACATGGAGCGGTCGCAGAAACTCTTTCTGAATCAGATGCTTTGGAATAACTGCTTCCATTCTCTCCATTTCCTCCACATCACCAATCGGAAAAAGTGGTATATCCTCCTCTGCCGCCTTATCCTTTATATAGATAAGCGCCTGCTGCTTTTCCATAAGACTCTCATCCCCATAGATTAAAATTGCACTTAACCTTTCTTCTATTTTGCTAATCTTATCTGTATCCGCACTGACAATGTGCACACTGTATCCAAGCTCCTCCAGCTTAGTCTGCAGTGATGTCACCAGATAGCTCTGTGTTTCTGTAACAATCAGTATATTATGCATATTGCATTCCTCCGCTCATAATCATATTTTATACTTCATTGAGCCTTTGAATCAGCTCGTCCGTAATATTTAGTACCTCTTCCATCGCCACATCTGCCACATAGGCACGAAGCAGTTCCATATTGTCATGACAGCTATCCGGCAGACGACATTCCTCCAACTGCAGCATCGCTTCATCCACCGTCTCCAAATCGAAACCATCCATTGCGCGGCGAAGCTTTTGTAATATCGCTATCACTTCTTCTTTGTCTACCTGACGTTTATCCTGCTCCTGTTTTTCCGCATAACACTTTAAAATCGGTTTATAGCTCCTATATTTTGCCATGACAGCCGGTGTTTTCTCTCTAAGAGCCTGCGCATTCTCAGCATTTCCCAGCATTTCCATCTGATAAAACATATCAGACAGCTCCATCGCACCTATCATTCTTGCTGTATTCTTCAGTGCATGTACCTCGATGGTATAATCGTGCAGCATTCCGTCTGCCAGACACTTCTCTATCTTATTTGCTTTCAGGTCAATAAGCTTGTAAAAATCTCCAAGCAGATTTAGAAACAATTCCTTACTTCCGGAGTTTTTAACACCCTCTTTGACATCAAGCCCCTCTACTACCGGAAGTTCTTCGTCCGTTACCGCTTTGTCCGGTAACACTTCCGTTTCCATTATCAGTTCCTTTGGCAGCCACTTACGTATTACATTGCAGATATCCTTCATGTCAATGGGCTTTGCTACAAAGTCATTCATTCCTGCTTCAAAAAAGCTTTGGCGTACTTCCATAATCGCATTTGC
>JAZNIP010000115.1:0-5930 GCA_045577575.1 Lachnospiraceae bacterium
CAGGAAGCAGCAGAAGCTGGTAAATTCTAAAAAGAATAAAAAACTTTGATTTTTGGGGACAAACCAAGTAGTACATAGGCTTGGTTTGTTCTTTTTTTTATGTGTCGTATTCACCATGTACAAATTTGAGTTGTAAGGGAGATAATAATTAAAAACTTGGGTGATTTTGCACCGAAGTTTTAATTGGAGATGATGTATATGTATATTAAAAGAGACAGATATCTAAATCAATTGATTAGTCGAAAGGACATTTCAAAGAAATGGTTAGGTTGAAAGTGATACAAGCTGGATTATAAGTTCTTTTATATTAGTGAGATAGCACGATAAAGTCATACAATTTGAAAAAATCGCATAAATTACATGTAAATTTCGAGATGGATATAGGAAGAAAGGTTGATTTTGTCTGAAAAAAGAAGTATAATTATGACAATGAGTGATTTTGCTCCGTAGTTTTCGGGGAGGATAGAGAATATATGGAAAGAGATACAAGAGAATTGGTAAGGCAGGAATTGAATACAGACAGCGAATTAAATCCGATAACGGGCTTGTATCATAATCGTTTTTTCTTTAAAAAGGCAAAGGAGTATTTGACAAGCATAGAACCCGGAACCCATTGCCTTGTTGCGATTGATATTGAGCATTTCCGTATTTTTAATAAGCTGTACGGAAGACAGGAGGGTGACCGCCTGTTGTTTTATATTGCGGAAATATTAAAAAGGATTCGCAATGAGTATGGCGGGGTGGCAGGTTATATCGGTGGAGATAATTTTGCACTTTTGATGCCCGATTACGGAGAGTGGATTACACAACTGTCGTGGGATATTATTGAAGGAATCAAGCAGTGGAATGACACGATGGGATTCTGGCCGGCGATAGGTGTATATTTAATTGATGATGTTTCTCTTTCGGTAGGGACGATGTATGACCGTGCGACAATAGCACTTTCTAAGGTTGTCGGAAATTATGCAAGTCGCATTTGTAAATATAGTCCGGATATGGAGGATTCATTAGAGGAAGAATTACAGCTTCTTGCAGAAGTGCAGGAGGGCTTGAAAAAGGAAGAGTTTATCTTTTTTGTACAGCCTCAGTGTAATATCAACAGTGGGAAAATTGTAGGCGGCGAGGCACTGGTGCGATGGAAGCATAGCTCGAAAGGGATGATTCCACCGGGGGTTTTTATTCCGGTGCTTGAGAAAAATGGATTTATTGCTGACCTTGACCGCTATGTATGGAGAAAAGTATGTAAGTGGATTCGGGAGTGTATAGATAATGGCTATTATGTAATTCCGGTATCCATCAATATTTCCAGAATTGATATTTTTTCAATGGATGTAGCGGAATATTTAAAAGAACTGGTGGAGGAATACCAGATTCCTACGGGGTTATTAAAGGTAGAGATTACCGAGAGTGCTTATGCGGAAAATAATGATAAGATTATTCGTACGGTAAAGCAGCTTCGGGAAGCTGATTTTCTCGTTATGATGGATGATTTCGGAAGCGGATACTCTTCTTTAAATATGTTAAAGAGTGTGGCGGTTGATGTACTGAAAATAGACATGCGTTTCCTTGAAATCAATGAAAAAGAAGTTGAAAAAGGAATCGGTATCTTGGAGTCGGTTGTCAATATGGCAAGGCAGATGCAGATGCCTATTATAGTAGAGGGTGTAGAAACAAAGACACAGGAAAATTTCTTGCGGAAAATAGGATGTCGTTATACGCAGGGCTATTACTATTATAAGCCGCTTCCGGTAGAGGAGTTCGAGGAGCTTATAGCCGATAAGCGAAATCTTGATTTTGACGGCTTTTATTATAACCAAAACGAAGCGTTCCATGTAAGAGAGTTTTTGGATGATAATCTGTTCAATGATACGGTCATGAACAATATTCTCGGTGCAGCAGCTTTTTATGAGATGTATGAGAATTGCATAGAGATTGTCCGGGTAAATGAACAGTATTATAAACTGGCAGGAGTTCCTTTGGATGAAAAGAAGGAGCACGGAAAGCGTTTTTGGAATCATGTATTGGATGATGACAGACATTTGCTTGGTTCAATTTTTGAACAGGCATATGAAAATCAGGGCGGCGGAGCAGACGGATATATTCATTATCTGAGAACAGACGGCAAGGTGCTTTGGGTTTATATCAAAGTATTTTTCATGCGTGAAAAGGAAGGGCGCAAGCTGTTTTATGGTTCTCTTACCGATATGACAGGCTTTAAAGAGCGCAAGCTGGAGCGACATCTGTCGGAGCAGTCCGTTGAAGAGATGACCGAAAAACGACTGAATCGGATGGAAGAATATTATGGTGATATGCCGTTCGGCTATCTGATTACAAAGGTGATTCTCGATGATAAGGGAAGACCGAGAGACTACGAAGTTACTTATGCAAACAAAGAAATCGAACGATTATGTGGCGGTGATGTCAGTCGTTTGCGGTATATGACTTTAAAGATGTTTGCTGACAATAAAGCAGAAATGCTTCATAAGGCATATCAGGCAGCCTTTTTGGGAGAAAAGGTGGAGTTTAATGCACATAACGTTATGTCGGGGCATTATTTGCAATTTACGTTATATCAATATGAGTATGGCTATGCGAGTTGTATTGTTAACGATGTTACACACCAGCATGTGTATGCAGACGCTTTAAATAATATTGTACAGTCCTATCGTGCGGTATATTTTATTCATTTACGTGATAATTATGTGCGGATGATTTATCCGGATAAAGATCAGGTGATGGAACGGGGAAACTATGAAGAGTTTCTGAACCGACATGTAGAGACGAGACAGATTATAGACGATGAGGACGGTAATGTCAGACGTGTGTTGGCATTACAGAACCTGAGAAATGTTTTTTCGGTACAGGATGCGGTCGAATACAAATATCGCCGTTTGGTTGATGGTGTAGGTGAGGAATGGTGTCTTACCAGTATTCGTGTCAGCGAAAGAGAGCCAAACGGAACAGCGAAGGCGGCTATCGTAACAATTCGAAGCATTGAAGCGTTGATGCGGGAAAGAGAAGACAAGAAGAAACGCAGTATGGCAAGAGCATTGTCGAGCATGCAGGAAGGCTTCTTTGTATATCGTGCTACCGATGACGAAAAGATATTGTATGCAAATCCTCCCGTGTTGGAAATTTTTGGATGTAAAACAATAGAAGAGTTTTTGGATTTGGTAGGAAATTCTTTCCGGGGCATGGTACATCCTGAGGATGTGGAAAGAGTAGAACGGGAAATCCAGCAGCAGATTGAGCATTCCGATAGAAATATGGATTTTACGCAGTATCGTATTATTCGTAAGGATGGTGAGATACGTTGGATAGATGATTGCGGACATCTGGAGTATGATGGATTTAACGAAGGTACCAAGTTGTTCTATGTATTTATTTCGGATATTACGAAAAAAATTACGGATGAGCAAAAAGAAAGACTGTTGCAGCTAAATAAACAGCAAGGATAGGTAGGTATTCAAAATAAAATGCAGCTCTCGTTTAAAATGGAGCTGCATTTTTGTGTGCATAAAATAAAATTTATCCTACAGATTCTTCATCATCGGTTGCTTCTTCTGTGGAATTGTTGTCATCGGGATCGGATTCTTCACTTTCGGTTTCATGGATGATGGTAATGGTTTCATCCTCCGGTAATTCCCCTTGTAAGATCGTGCCGATGTAGTCCAGACGCTTGAATGCACGGCTGTAATACTCCAAAGCAGCATCTAACATATTAGGATCAAATTCTTCACCGCTGTCAAATGCCTGATGATAGAGGGAGACAGCCTCCGAGAGATTGGAACTGGCATCATCCGCTAACTCTTCAATGTTGGAAAATTGTTCCGGTACTTCCAATTCACTCATTTCTGTAAAGGCGACATCCATTTCATCCAGATATTCAAGGAGCTCTTCCGTACGGGTATCGGATTCTAAATCAATGTTGTCGATAGAAGTAACAAGTTCATCTACCGTATTGGTAAAATCGGTCATGTCGGATTTATATTGCTGCAGCGAATCATCGGTTTTTCCGCATCCGATAAGAATAGCAGAAAGAAAAACTGTCGTCAATAAAAGTGCTGTTTTTTTCAATTTGGAAATCCTCCTATGTGGAAATGCCGCTTTATAGATAATAATACCAAAAGCGCTATTTCCAATTTAACACATTCACAGTATGAAAGCAACGTGAAGTTTTTTCGAGCTATTTTCGATGACGTATGTCGAAAAATAAATTGAGAAAATAAAAGAACCATGCTATGATTGAGTGGATATATTTATTGTTTGGTTAGTATAAGCTGAAGTAACAGAAATGATACATAGCCGGAAAGGTAACAGATGACAAAAGACGTATTTCAAAGATTATGTAATGATAGATTAATTTATTTAGACGGAGCGATGGTTTCAAATCTGATAAAGAGAGGAATGCCGGCAGGTGTCTGTCCGGAAAAATGGATACTGGAGCATCCGCAGATTATAATAGAACTTCAAAGAGAATATATTGCGGCAGGAAGTAATATCATCTATGCACCGACCTTTACAAGCAATCGTATTAAATTGGCTGAGTATGGGTTAGAGGATAGAACAGAAGAAATAAACAAAAAACTGGTTGCCATTTCAAAAGAGGCTGCAGGTGATAAGGTATTTGTAGCGGCTGATTTGACCATGACAGGCAAACAGCTTGCTCCGATGGGGACACTTGACTTTGAGGAACTGGTTGATGTGTATAAAGAGCAGATTCGTTATTGTGTCGAAGCAGGAGTCGATTTAATCGTGGTTGAGACAATGATGAGTCTGCAGGAGTCAAGGGCAGCGTTGATTGCGGCAAAAGAGGTATGTGATTTGCCGGTGATGGTGACGATGACCTTTGAAGCAGACGGAAGAGCTCTGTTCGGAACGGATGCAAGGACAGCGGCAATTGTACTGGAAAGTCTCGGAGCGTCGGCCATTGGAGCGAATTGTTCCACAGGACCGGATAAATTGGAAGCGGTTATCTGTGATATGGCAGAAGTAACCACGATTCCTCTGATTGCCAAACCAAATGCGGGTATGCCTTCGCTGACCGAAGAGGGAAGTACGGCATATGATATGGATGCCGAAACCTTTGGCAGGGAAATGGTGGCACTGGTAGAAGCAGGAGCATCCATACTTGGCGGTTGTTGCGGAACAGCACCGGAATATATCAGGGAACTCGTAAAGTGTACAAAAGACCTGACAGTGAGACGACGTGAGAAAAAGGGATTGCGTTACCTGACTTCTGAGAGACAAAGTCTTGCTTTCGGATTAAATGATAATTTTATTATTGTAGGTGAGAGAATTAATCCTACCGGCAAGAAAAAGCTGCAGGCAGAGCTGCGAGAGGGCAAATTGGATATGGTACTTTCCTTTGCTGAGGAGCAGGAAGCATGTGGGGCCGGAGTGCTCGATATTAATATGGGCATGAGTGGCATTGATGAAAAGGCAATGATGCTGGAAGTGTTGGAGGAAGTAGCGGGTGTGACATCGCTTCCTCTGTCTCTGGATTCCAGTCATGTCGATGTATTGGAAGCTGCACTTCGCAGATATCCGGGGCGTGCTTTGATTAATTCAATTTCACTTGAACAGGTGAAATTTGAGAAGCTGCTTCCGCTGGCGAAAAAATACGGTGCAATGTTTATTTTGTTGCCCTTGTCCGATGAGGGGCTTCCAAAGGATACGCAGGAAAAGATAGAAATTATTGAAAAGATTGTAAAGCGTGCCAAAGAACTTGGCATGGAAAAGGAAGACATTGTCGTCGATGGTCTGGTAGCCACGGTTGGTGCTAATCCAAAGGCGGCACTGGAAACACTGGAAACGATTCGGTACTGCAAAGAAAACGGACTTGCCACCATCTGTGGTCTGTCGAATATTTCTTTTGGATTGCCGGAAAGAAGCTTTGTCAATACAGCCTTTTAAGTCGGAGGCCAAGC
>JAZNIP010000116.1:0-2342 GCA_045577575.1 Lachnospiraceae bacterium
TCTGTGAAGCATCAAATACGCATCCTCCCGCTCTGCATAACAAAGCGTGGTCAAACGCGATGCCATATGTATATTCGTCACTGATTCTACCACCTCTCTCATCACTCTTATCTTCTGATTGTATCATAGATTTATAAAAAAAGGTACTGACCTTCCGACCTAATCCACTCTCTGTCTAAACGAATCAAACACCGCAACTGCTTCTGCCGAATACGTTGTGTCAAGATAGACATAATTAAACTCACGGAAAATTTCCCATTCTTTTACACAGAATTCCGCAAGTGCACCATTGCTTTCGCCGACTGCCCGATACGCAAATGTAATACCGTCACTTCTCTCAAGAAGCTTTGTAATAAGTCCGAAATTACTGACTGTGACAATTCTTTCAAATTCCGAAAAAGAATGATTCCTTTCCGTAAGGAGCTGTTCCAGTATATTCCTTGTTCCGCTACCCTCCTCACGAAGAATCAGTGTCTCCTTCCATATCTCATCAATTTCAATCCTACGATGTGCAAAAGGATGATTCACACTGCACAGCCCGACAAACGGTTCTTTCCGATACAGTTTAGACGCATATCTGCTCCGGTCAAAAAAGCCTTCTACAAGCGCAAAATCCAACTTTCCCGCAGCCAACTCCGCCAACAACTTTTCCGTATTTTCTACCATCACGGAAAGCCCATTCCCTTCCTTTTCCAAGAAAGCCGAAACATGTTCTGCCATCACATATTCTCCGATTGTCTTGGTTGCACCGATTGCCAGGTTCATACCCTCATTGTGCATCAGTTCCTCCCTAAGCTTTTTCTCCTGATACATCACGTTTTCGGCATACGTTTGCAACAACTCCGCTTCCCTTGTTTTTGTGAGTGTCCGCCTGTCGTAGCAAAACAACTTACAACCATATTTCTCCTCCAGATAGTGAATATGCTGTGTTACCGCAGGCTGCGTCATGTTCAGAAGTTCCGCCGTTTTACGGTAGTTCATTACCTTACATAAAGCTAAAAACGTTTCAAGTCTTGTATCTATCATCGCTGCTCCTCTGATAAAATAAATTTATAACATGATTCTGAATGATAATTTGATTTTATTATAGATTCACGATAAAATCAATACAGATATAAAAACAAAGGAGAATATCATGGAAACATTAAAAAATACCGCAAAACTATTGCCGGGCTTTCTACTGGCTCTTATCATCGCCGCTATAGCAAAGCTTCTGGAAAGCCTGCTGCCGATTCACTTAATCGGAGCTTCTGTCATTGCTCTTTTCATAGGCATGATTATCAACCATTTTTGGAAACCGAATACATTGTTTTCCGGCGGATTAAAATTTACTTCTAAGAAAATATTAAAATTCGCCATCATTCTACTGGGAGCAAGCTTAAATATCCGCATTGTTCTGGAAGTAGGAAAGTTGTCGCTCTGTGTCATGGTTTTCACACTTCTTACCTGCTTCGGCATCGGTCATTTTGTAGGCAAAGCTCTTAAAATCAACTGGAAGCTCTCCAACTTAATATCTGCCGGAACCGGCATCTGCGGCGGTTCTGCCATTGCTGCCATCGCCCCTGTCATTGACGCAGACGACACCGATATCGCCTACGCCATGTCTGCCACATTTCTTTTTGACATGGCTATGATTATACTTTTCCCGATTATGGGACAGGCTATGGGGCTTTCCGATATGGCCTACGGGCTCTGGGCAGGTACCGCAGTCAACGATACCTCCAGTGTGGTAGCGGCAGGCTATGCCTTTTCCGAAGCCGCAGGTGACTTTGCCACCATGGTAAAGCTTACCCGGACCCTTTCCATTATTCCGACAGTGATTACCTTTGCACTCATTTCGGCTCATCTGAAAAGAAAAGAAGCGGGGGCACAGAACACTTCCGCAAAAGCAAACTTCGGACTTACAAAGATTATTCCTTGGTTTATTCTTGGCTTCCTTGCCCTTACCGTTATTAACAGCTTCGGCGTTATTCCGGATGAAGCTTCCGCAGGAATGAAGGATATCAGCAAATTTCTTATGGTAGCCGCCCTGGCAGCCATCGGACTGAATACCAGCTTTAAAGACATGAAGAAATCCGGCTTCCGGCCGATGCTTCACGGATTTATCATTTCCGCGTTGGTTGTTGTTGTAGCCATTGCGGTAGAATATTTCATGGGGATCGTATAAAATTTTCATAGGATAACATTCATAGAATAACCAAAGAACATATGCATATAGATTATATAGATAAAAAGGCGTCGTATTGTCCCATACGACGCCTCGACTTATATTTCCTTTATTACTTTACAACAACCTTCTTGTAGTTCTTCTTACCTCGACGTACAATCATTCCCTCGCCGAA
>JAZNIP010000117.1:0-2826 GCA_045577575.1 Lachnospiraceae bacterium
GTTTATATGCTTGCGGACAATTATATTTCCTATAAAGAATATCAGGCATATTATGACAAAGAAGAATTGAATCTTGAATACTGTGTTGCTTGGGAAAAGGACGGAAAAACAGAGCTGTATTCGGATGAAGATATGAGTGGAAAGAGCAGAGAGGAAATTGATGCGTATTTTACAGCAAAAGGACGTTACCTCTGTTTTAAGCCGGCAGAATTTGCATATGAGAGCAATACAGCCATTCGTGAGGAGCAGGTAAGAAATATATGGAACAGCTATAGCTATGCTTATCCGGACAATATGTCAGTTTGGATAGGGCTGGATACGAATTTTGTATATCAGGATATGTTTTATCATGCAAGAGAAGGCTATCGTATGGCAGCACCGGGCTACCTGTTTATTCTTATGAGCATTGTTGGAGGTATTCTGGCAGTGGTAGTACTTGGTGTTCTGACTAAAATGGCGGGCAGAAAAAAGGGTACGGACGGGATTTCACTCCTTTGGTTTGATAAATGGTATACAGAGATTTCGGCATTTTTGGGTATACTGGTTGTTGGAACTGCATTTGGCATAGTTGGCGGTGGAGTGAGTCTGCTTTACTTTGAAACAAAACAGATTCAGGAAATGCTGATTGTGCTTGGACTGGGAACGAGCGTAACGGATATATTGTTTTTGTTTTTTTATTTGAGCTTGGTTCGCCGTATAAAGGCTGGAATTTTATGGAAGCAGTTTTTACTATACCGGATATATCTGCGTTTCAGTAAAATATTAAATGCGATTTATGATGACAGCAGAAATGTAGTGCGTGTGTGGGTTCCGTATCTGTTATTTATCGGCTGCAATGTATTTCTTTTGTCATTAAAGGTCGGTCCGTTTTTCGTATTGATACTGGATTTTCTTGTGGGAATTTTTCTGTATCGGAGCAATAAAATCCGAAGAAAGATTTTAGAGGGAATTGAAAATATTCGTGGCGGTAATTTGGATTATCAGATTGATACATCCAAGATGCATGGAGATAACCGGATTTTGGCAGAGGCAGTAAACAGCATCGGTAACGGAATCCGGGAAGCGGTGGAAACAAGTATGAAGGATGAGCGAATGAAGGCAGATTTGATTACAAATGTTTCCCATGATATTAAAACACCGCTGACCTCAATCATCAATTATGTAGCATTAATCAAACGAGAGCCGGTAGAAAATGAGAAAATCGAAAAATATTTAGAGGTATTGGACAACAAGTCACAACGTTTGAAGCAGTTGACCGAGGATTTGGTTGAGGCATCCAAGATTTCATCAGGGAATATTGAATTGCAGTGTGATAAGCTGGATTTGGTTGAACTGATGCATCAGACGATTGGAGAATTTACGGAGAAGTTTGAAGAAAAAGACTTAAAGCTGGTTGTCAGTATGGAGGAGAAGCCATTATTGATTTATGCGGATTCCAGACGTATCTGGCGTGTTGTGGAGAATCTGTTCAATAATGTAGGAAAATATGCGTTGGAGCATACAAGAGTGTATGTTGAGGTAAAGAAAATTCCGGCAGAGGAAGAGAACGGTAAAGTGCGCTTATCCATAAAAAATATTTCGGCACAGCCTCTTAATGTCGGAGTAGAGGAACTGACGGAACGTTTTATCCGCGGGGATGCATCCCGCAGTACGGAGGGCAGCGGACTCGGACTTTCCATTGCCAAAAATCTGACGGAATTACAAAAAGGTAAGTTTGAAATTATTTCAGACGGCGATTTGTTTAAGGTTGTGATAACATTTCCCCTTGTGATATAATGTGATTGTGCATAAGAAAAATAAGCATAAGGGGTGGGTTACAAAATGAGCAAAAAGGCAGTGGTTGCAGGGCATATTTGTGTAGACATTACGCCGGCAATACCGGGCGAAAAGGTGTCTAATCTGAACGAGGTTGTAATACCCGGAAAGATTATTCCTGCAGGAGATATCAGCATTAGTACAGGTGGGGCAGTTGCAAGTACGGGACTTGCAATGAAGATTTTCGGTACGGATGTTACTTTGATGGGTAAGGTGGGTAAGGATAATTTTGCAGATATCATTATCAGCCTGCTTCGGAAATATGGATATGAAGGAGAACTGCTTGTTTCCGATAAAATCAGCACCTCCTATTCCATTATTTTAGCAGTTCCCGGGATTGACCGTATTATTTTTCATAATGCGGGAGCCAATGATGCATTTTATCTGAAGGATATGGATTTGGATAAAATCTGGGAAGCTGATTTGTTTCATTTCGGTTATCCGCCGATTATGCGTTCCATGTATGAAAACGATGGAGCAGAGCTCGTCAGAATTTTTAAAACAGTTTCCGGTATGGGGGTGCTGACCTCTCTTGATTTAGCCATGGTACAGGAGCAATCCGATGCAGGAAGGGCAGATTGGAATAAAATACTGAACGAGGTATTGCCATATACTGATTTCTTTGTACCAAGTGTGGAAGAACTGCTTCTTATGACAGATAGAGAAAAATATCACAAAATTTTGGAACGGAGTACAGACGGAGATATTGTGGAAGTGATTTCTCTGGAAGAGGATGTAAAACCTCTTGCAGAAAAGTGCATGGCAATGGGAGCAAAATGTGTACTGATTAAATGCGGTGCACCGGGATTATATTATAAAACGGCAGGTAGAGAATTCGCTGATAAGCTGTCGAAAAAGCTTGGAGGAGATTATTCGGACTGGATGGATAAGGAAGGCTTTGAAGCGAGTTATGTGCCGGGCAAGGTGCGTTCCGGGCTTGGAGCGGGAGATACGACAATCGGAGCGTTTTTGGCGGCTGTTTTGCGAGGCTATTCGTTACAGCGTTGTCTG
>JAZNIP010000118.1:0-4500 GCA_045577575.1 Lachnospiraceae bacterium
CCTCACCGTGTACTACAAATACCTTTTCCGGCTTCCGCGCAAACCCATTCACCCATTCCAGCAAACCGTTTTTATCTGCGTGTCCGCTCATGCCTGCCAACTTGCGGATTTGGGCACGTATCGTAATCGTTTCACCAAAAAGTCGTACTTCCTCCACACCATCCACCAGCATTCTGCCCAGAGTACCTACCGCCTGATAACCTACAAACAGTATCGTACATTCCTGTCTCCACAGATTATGCTTCAAATGATGCCGGATACGTCCTGCCTCACACATACCGGATGCAGACAGGATAACCTTTGGCGTATCGTCAAAGTTAATCATCTTAGATTCATCACTTGTAATCGCCAGATGCAGACCCGGAAACTGAATCGGATTAATGCCCTGCTTCACCAGCTCCATCGCTTCTTCATCAAAGCAATTGTATATATTTTTATGGAAAATTCCCGTTGCCTCTACTGCCAGAGGACTGTCCACATATACCGGGAAATCCGGAAAATTTTTTACCAGTTTATCTGCCTTGATTTTGCGCAGGAAATACAGCATTTCCTGTGTACGTCCTACCGCAAATGACGGAATCACCACATTACCGCCTTTTGCAAATGTCTCATTTAAAATCTGCGCCAGCTCTGCCACGTAATCCGGTCTTTCTACCGAGTGCAGCCTGTCACCATAGGTCGACTCCATAACAACATAATCTGACTCCTCGGTAATCTTAGGATCCCGAATCAGAGGCTGATTTTTATTTCCGATGTCACCGGAGAAAACAATCTTTTTCTGCTGACCGTTTTCTTCCATCCAGACTTCGATACTGGAGGAACCAAGTAAATGTCCAATATCGGTAAAACGAACCTTGATACCATCGCACAAACTGACAACCGTGTCATAATGACAGGGAACAATCCGCTTGATAATACCGTCTGCGTCCTCCATCGTATAAATAGGCTCTTCTGCCTCCATACCGGCATGACGTTTCGCTTTACGATTTTTCCACTCTGCCTCCTGCATCTGGATATGGGCACAGTCACGCAGCATAATACTGCACAAATCTGCACTGGCATCCGTCATAAATACCTGTCCGCGAAAGCCTCTTGCATATAACAGCGGCAGCATTCCCGAATGGTCTACATGGGCATGGGTAAGCAATACATAATCAATCAAGCCTTCCTGTATAGGCAGTGGCGCATTTTCAAATACATTGGCTCCCTGCTCCATACCATAGTCTACCAAAATATGCTTTCCGTTTACCTCCAGATAATGACAGCTGCCCGTCACCTCGTGCGCCGCACCGATAAAAGTCAGTTTCATAAAATGACCCCCTTTTTATACACCATCTCCCTATTTTTATTATATGAAAATCGTTTGTATAATGCAAGTCAAATTATGTTTTTTGCACCAATCTGTCAGACAATTTCATTGCATCTATTCCATCTTGACTTCCTTTTCCATCAACTTCCCATTACAGAAGCAATATCTGCAACATTCCCCATAAAATCAGCAGATGTATCGGATAAAACAGATAAAATCCTCGTCCTTTTCCGCTTCTTTTTCCATTGTAAAAAGGAATCAACAAAAATGCCGGAGCACTCCACGGACTGTTTGAAAACACACAAAATCCCGATACCGCTGCCGCACTCCGGTAACCATAAAAAAAATAGAATACTGCAATCAGTAAGATCCCTCTCCATGTATAATCCACTCTGCATACATAGGCAAGCAGCCCACACACTGCTACTACTGCCACCTGCATAAAAAGCACCAAAAATTCGTTTTTCTTATCCCATCCGTCATTTAAACATGTACGTCGCAGTTCTGCCAACACACACAGGCTAACAAAGCCCAAAAACAACGAAAATATTGTATTCTGCCGTTCTATGCTCCATACTTGTCCGTACACAGCCAGATCATACGGAATTTCGGAAAGAATTGCCGTCACAAGTAATCTCGCACCGTATTTTTTTCTGTTTTTCGTATGATAAAATCCCTCGACAAGCAAAAACGCAAATAACGGAAAGGCTATTCTGCCAATATCTCGCATCCAGTTATAAAAAAGCTCCCACGTCCCTAGCTCCTCCCGCGGAATTCCTGCCAGCTTTGTATTTACATAGCCCTTTAATACCACTACCGCCAAATGGTCAATGCACATTACTACCACTGCAATCCATTTGAGCATATCACTGCTGACAGATACATACGACATTTTATTCAATTGATTTCCGGAATAGCTTATTCTTTTCATAAAGGCATCTACTTTCCTGTAAAGTAAAAAACGGAAATACTCTAATATCAGAGCACTTCCGCTATCGTTACAAATAAAAAGAGCACGAGACGGAATTTGAATAGTGGAATCATTAAAAAAACAATCCGTGTATAATATGTAACACACCGGATTCCATTTCTAACCTACCTATTTTTGCAAAATCTATCACATATCAATTCCAGCTTCTTATAATTCAAAGCCGACTTCACATAACCTGCCGTTTCATCATTTTCATTCTTTTGTTTATATAACAGATTTGTATTAGACATTATTTTTTCTTTCTGCTTACGTATAAAAATAATTTCATTTTGAATCACCTGCCACTTGAAAGTCGCTATTCTTAGGCGATGACATAGGAATATAATAATTGTACTTATTAATCTGAACAACTACTCCCACATATTTTCATCCAACTATTCTCCCTTAGAGAAAAAAAGGGAGCATACGCTCCCTTCGAGTTTAAAATTTCCCACTATCTGGCAAGGACTCTCCCGAGTTTAAAATCTTCCACTTTATGGCAGGAACTCTCCCGAAGAGACTTTCATCTCTAATAATAGTATATGAAACGCGACAAAAATATCAAGTATATTTACAGAATTTTATATCTAAAAATTCAAATTCCATATCATCATCAATGTCGAGAAATCTTTTGCTTTGCCATACTCCTGACAAAGCCAGACCATGAGCATTCATTACGTGAGAAATGCCACAGTTCAGAAATATTTTTCAACTTGTGACCTCTTAATTTCCTTTGTTTTCCTTAAAATCCCGCATAAATAAAATCCTGTGCATTATAACCGCTTCCATAGCAACCATATGTCATCACAACAAAAAATCCAACTAAAACTACTGTCCATTGAAATATGTAATTCTGCTCCTCTAACCATTCCGAAATTGGTCTTTTTAAATATAATCCTGTTACACTACCCGCTGCCAAAATGCCCAACGCTGCTAATAATACATTTATGTTCTTGGCATTCAGACCAAGCCCAAGTATGGAACCGTCAAATAATATCCATGGATTCCATAGGGCAAATGCCTGCTTCCATAACGAAAATCCCTGTTCCAAATTTTCTGCCCGAAAAAAAGAATTACCAAATACAAATAACAGACTACTTCTGATTGCTTGAAACAGTCTCCAAGAAAAACATTCCGTTCTGATTTTCAATCGTGCTATTACTATAGTAAACAATGGCTGAAAAGCCTCTCCAAGAATAATCGATACCCCCATAAAAATTCCAACTCCAAAGATATAATTCCATCCTCCTCCATGCCACGCTCCAATTAAAAACCATGAAATCAACAGTGCTGTCCATACAGGTATCTTTTTTCCATATTTTTTGCCAAATTTTCTTTTCAATACCGTTCCGTACACCTGCCAGAGTTGTGATTTTAAAATAGGGTAAAAAACATAATCTCTCAGCCATTCTCCTAAAGTAATATGCCAACGTCTCCAAAACTCAGATAAGTTTTTTGCCGTAAACGGATAATGAAAGTTTTCCGGAAGTTCTATTCCAAATAACCCGGAAACTCCTATAACAATATCCATACACCCGGAAAAATCTGCATATAGCTGCAAGGTAAACAGCACTACTGCAAACCAGATATAGAGTCCATAGTAATGCTGATAATTACCATAAATTTCATTTACAATAACCGCAATTCTCTCCGCAATTACCAGCTTCTTAAATATTCCCCACAGAATTCTCAATATGCCTCTTTTCATTCCGAAAAAATGAAAGTAGTTTTCCTTATAAAACTGCTTTTCTACAGAGCCATAGCGCAAAATAGGCCCCGAAATCAGCACCGGAAAAAATCCTGCAATTTCCGCAAATCGAAACAGATTTTTTTCTGCCTGCGCAGTACCCCAATACACATCGCAAAGATAAGAAATAAGAAACAGAGTATAATAAGATATGCCAACAGGAGCTGTAATTTTTAATTCAACTTCTTTTAAAAGAATCAGAAGTGCCATTAAAATAAAAATACATACTATCAAAATCCATCTTTTCATTCGCATACCGATATGCGGACTGCCAAATATACAGGCAACAATATATGTAAAACCTATTTCACCAAGCATAACCACAGAAGGAAGCATTCCATTACTTTTCGTAATAAAATAACAGCTTCCTATCAACAAAATTCCCCACCGATATCTTACCGGAGTGATATAATACAGCATTACCATCACCATAATAAAAAAGAAAAAATCCATCGATGTAAGACTCATGTCATA
>JAZNIP010000119.1:0-2221 GCA_045577575.1 Lachnospiraceae bacterium
GTTGCCATGAAGGAGGATATATGGGCTCTAGGGATTCTTTGTGTGAGCAATACTCAGGAAGAGGCAGTGCCAATGCATTGGAACGTAAGCCGGACATTGTGGCACCCGGAACGGAAATCGTTTCCTGCTGTAATCGTGTTCATCGGACGTTGAAAGGATGGCAGAATGGTTATATAGAAAAAACAGGTACTTCGATGTCTACACCTATGGTTGCCGGCGCTGCTGCGCTTTATCTGGAAAAGTATCCGGAAGCAGAGAACGGAGAAGTGAAGCGAAAACTTTTATATTCCGCAACAGATTTAAAAGAACCCTGGCAGAAGCAGGGCTGGGGGATGTTAAATATTCAGAGGTTATTGTCCTAAAGAATGAAAGTGTAAAAATTTTTTTGCTATTGACACATCTGGTATGATTGTATACAATTATACCAGATGCATTTTTTTATGCAAAAACAGATGACTGTGAAAAGCAGCCGGATTGAAGGAGGCAGTATCATGTCAGTGCGTGATGAAGAATATTTTGCAAATCGTCCCGTCACCTTAAATGAAAAGAACAATCTCTTACAGATTGAAGAGCATATGTACATTTTGGATGATGTAAAGAAGCCTAATGCATTTCGTAATATGTTTCCGTATTCGGAAATTCCAAAGATTCCGTTTAATGACAGAATCGTACCGCATAATATGCCAAAGGATATCTGGATTACCGATACGACATTTCGTGACGGACAGCAGTCCAGAGCACCCTATACAACAGAACAGATAGTAACCATTTATGATTATCTGCATAAATTGGGCGGACCGAACGGAATGATTCGTGCCAGTGAATTTTTCCTGTACAGTAAAAAGGACAGAGATGCAGTTTATAAATGTATGGAACGGGGCTATCAATTCCCTGAGATTACAAGCTGGATTCGTGCCAGTAAAGAGGATTTTAAGCTTGTAAAGGAAATCGGTATGAAAGAAACCGGTATTCTTGTAAGCTGTTCCGATTATCACATTTTTTTGAAGCTGAAAATGACAAGACGACAGGCAATGGATCATTATTTGAGTGTCATTCGTGACTGTCTGGAGGAGGGCATCAGCCCACGTTGTCATTTGGAGGATATAACCAGAGCGGATATTTACGGCTATGTAGTGCCGTTTTGTCTGGAGCTGATGAAGCTGATGGAGCAGTATCAGATTCCAATAAAGGTAAGAGCGTGCGATACAATGGGGTATGGCGTTAATTTCCCCGGCGCAGTAATACCTCGAAGCGTACAGGGAATTATTTATGCAATACATACTCATGCAGGTGTGCCGCATTCATTGATTGAATGGCATGGACATAATGATTTTTATAAGGCAGTCAGCAATTCCACTACAGCATGGCTGTATGGTTGTTCCGGTATCAATACTTCGCTTTTCGGCATCGGAGAAAGAACCGGAAATACACCGCTTGAGGCAATGGTATTTGAATATGCGCAGCTCAAGGGTGACTTGAACGGTATGGATACGACTGTGATTACAGAGTTGGCAGAATATTATGAGAAGGAAATCGGATATAAGATTCCGCCTCGTACTCCTTTTGTCGGCAAAAACTTTAATGTGACAAGAGCCGGTATCCATGCAGACGGACTTTTGAAAAATGAAGAAATCTATAATATATTTGACACGGAAAAATTTCTGAACAGACCTGTTCTCTGTGCAGTATCCAATACCTCCGGTCTTGCAGGAATCGCACATTGGATGAATACTTATTTCCATTTGCGTGGGGAAGCTGCTGTTGATAAAAATGCAGATATTGTTAAGGCTGTCAAAGCATGGGTTGATACGGAATATGCGAGCGGACGTGTGACAGTACTCACCGATGATGAGCTGATAGCGGTGATTCGGGATGCATGTGAAAGGTTGGATGTTCCATCCGCTTTGTATGAAAAAATAAAAGAACAGGCAGGAAAATAAAGTGGGAAGTTATGATGTAAAAAAGGAAGTTACGGATAAGTATTCCTTACGGGGACGTGTGTTCAATCACATCCGCGAGGGGATTTTGTCGGGCAGATATGAGGAAAACGAAGAATTAAAGGAAAATACTATCGGGGCGGAGCTTGGCGTCAGCCGGACTCCGGTCCGTGAAGCGTTGCGTCAGCTGGAGCTGGAAGGACTTGTCAGCATTATTCCGAATAAGGGAGCCTATGTGACCGGTATTTCGGAAAAGGACATTCACGACATTTACACCATCCGTT
>JAZNIP010000120.1:0-3729 GCA_045577575.1 Lachnospiraceae bacterium
TGCGGTTTCGTAGATGAGCTTATCAGAATCTACGGGAGTCTGAAAGGTCGTCTGATGGGAAACGGTTCGAAAATCAGAGTATTTGATTTCAATGCTTTCCATAAGGGCACGCTGTCCCTCAGCGCGCAGTCTGGAAGCAACGGATTCCGAAAGAGATAGGAGGACAACTTTGGCTTCCTCAGGACTGACTGCATCCTGAGACAGAGTAATGGAGTTGCCGATTCCTTTTGCTTTTACAGGCTCAGACAAAACAGCAGAGTCATCAATTCCGTTGGCATATTCCCAGAGGAGCCTGCCGTGACTTTTCATGTGTGCTTCTAAAATTTCAGGATTTGATTGTGCCAAATCACCAATCGTAAGAATTTCTAACTTTCGCAATGCTTCCACACTGGACTTGCCACACATAAATAAGGAAGAAATCGGCAGAGGCCACATTTTCTCCCGGATTTCGGAAGCAAAGAGAGTATGTGTCAGGTTAGGCTTTTTAAAATCAGATGCCATTTTGGCAAGAACCTTTCGGTCGGAAATGCCGACATTGACAGTAAAACCGAATTTTTGCAAAACTTCTTTGCGGATAATGGCGGCACATGCAACCGGAGAGGAGTAGCGTCCCGCTACCGATGAAAAATCCAGATAGCATTCATCCACACTTACCTGTTCGATATCAGGGCAGATGCCGGACAGGTATTCCATAAGAGCATGGGAACGCTTGCTGTATAGGTTATGATCCGGAGGAGCCATAACCAGTGAGGGGCATTTACGAAAGGCATTGACAACCGGCTCTCCAGTTTGAATGCCGTATTTTTTTGCAGGAATGGACTTTGCCAAAACGACACCATGACGTTTTTCCATATCGCCGCCGATGATGGAGGGAATCAGACGCAAATCAGTGGAATCTCCGTCCTCCAAACGTTTTAGTGCAGTCCAGCTTAAATATGCGGAATTCACATCAATATGAAAAATAATTGGATTCATACAAACCTCCCGCGCAACAATGATACTTCTATTTTACAAATGGGGAAATTTCTTTACAAGTAAAATGTTAGCTGTTAGAATAATTCTGTTACAAAGAAGCCGCGTGGTCTGTAAAAGCTGCGCTAAAAATTGATGTTCCGGGAAAGTTAATGATATGTGGAAATCCAAAAAAATAAATTGGGCATTTATGAAAGGAATGGGACTGGCGATTATTGTCAGTGCTTTTTTGCTGCCTTATTATATGAAACCGGTAAGCACGGGAGATAATATTTTTTATATTTATTTAAACGGTGTTCAGGTGGGCTGCAGTGAATGTGAGGAAGCAGAGGATTATGTCCGTCTTGCCAGAAAACAGGTGGCTGTAGAGCGTGATGGTCTTGTGATGCTTGAGGCAGAGGTGTCTGTGGAAGGACACGAGGTCTATTTCGGAGAAGTGGATTCAAAAGAGACGATTGTTGCCAATATGGTACAGGTATTAAAAGCGAGTGAGAAGGAAACACTGAATCGCTCCTATACAGTAAAAATTAATGATTTTACAGCCAATTTGGCGAGCTCTGAGGAGGTGCTCCGGCTACTGGATGCGGTACTGGATGAATATGACACCGAGGATAATTACAGTGCACATCTGATTATGGATCCGACCAGAGAATTAAACGTGCTGACAACGCAGATTACCAATCGCGAGGAAGAGCGAAAAAAGGAAGAAAAAAGCCGTGATTTCCGTAAGGAAATAGGAGCAGATGCTTTTGTGAGACGGATGCTTGAGGAGATTGAGCCGGACAGAGAAAAGGAATTTTCAGAGTATGAACAGGGATTGATTTCGTTATCCTATGGAGAGACGGTTGAGGTAGTTGAGGCATATATGCCCAGAGAAGAGCTGATGCCGGTGGAACAGGTGATTGAGCTTGTGACAAAGGATCAGGAAAAAAACAAAATATATGAGGTCGCTGCAGGTGATACACTTTCCCAGATAGCGGAAGATAACGGACTTTCGATGGACAAGCTGATTGCGATGAATCCTTCGATTGAGAATGCCAGCTCGATGATTCGTATCGGGGATGAGATTATTGTCACATCGCCGGAACCGGAGCTGTCGGTGATTCGTCAGGAGCAGCTTTATTATGAGGAAGACTATGATGCAGAGATTGTTTATATTGATAATGATGAGTGGTATACAACCGATAAGGTGACGCGTCATGAACCGTCGGCGGGGCATCGCAAGGTGGTTTCGATTATTACCTATCGTAATGATACAGAGATCGGCAGGGAGATTCAAAAAGAGGAAGT
Organism: Lachnospiraceae bacterium; assembly: GCA_045577575.1. Taxonomy (GTDB): domain Bacteria; phylum Bacillota; class Clostridia; order Lachnospirales; family Lachnospiraceae; genus VSOB01. The sequence continues at coordinate 2,263 of JAZNIP010000120.1, forward strand.
GACGATTCCTGCGGTGGCAAAGATTGTAGAAAGAGGTACGAAAATACCGCCTACTTATATTAAACCGATTTCCGGTGGCAGAATGTCCTCCGGCTTCGGCAGAAGGAAGGCACCTACCAAGGGGGCGTCTACTTATCATAAAGGTCTTGACTGGGCAGTGCCGACCGGAACTGCGGTTATGGCATCCTCCGGTGGCACGGTTATTAAGGCGGGCTGGGGAAGCGGATATGGTTATGTCGTTTATATTGATCATGGAGACGGCAGACAGACCAGATATGCACACCTTAGCAAGGTGCTCGTGAAGGCAGGACAGAAAGTGGTGCAGGGACAAAAAATCGCACTCAGCGGAAATACCGGAAGAAGTACAGGACCGCATCTTCACTTTGAAATTTTGATTAATGGAACCCATGTAAACCCGTTAAATCATTTGAGCTAGTCGAAAAATTCCGTTAAATGACGGATTCTACATGCTTTACAAATGAGCGAAATGTGTTATACTCTTAATAGTTTAAAAATTTAGAGGTTAAACGATGGAACAATATGCAATCAAAGGCGGTAATCCATTGGTTGGAGAAGTGGAAATCGGCGGAGCGAAAAATGCTGCGCTTGCCATTCTGGCAGCTTCCGTGATGACGGATGAAACCGTATTAATAGAAAATATGCCTGATGTACGCGATACAAATGTGCTTTTGCAGGCGATTGCCAGTATTGGCGGTATTGTAGAGCGGATTGACAGACATACAGTAAAAATCAATGGTTCACAGATTCATAATTTAACCATTGATGGTGACTATATTAAAAAGATAAGAGCATCGTATTATCTGCTTGGAGCGTTGCTCGGTAAATATAAAAAGGCAGAGGTAGCACTGCCTGGCGGCTGTAATATCGGCAGCAGACCGATTGATCAGCATATCAAGGGCTTCAAGGCTCTTGGGGCAAAAGTGAATATTGCACACGGTCTGATTATTGCAGAGGCTGAAAAATTGACCGGAAGCCATATATATATGGACGTAGTGACAGTAGGAGCTACGATTAATGTAATGATGGCGGCGGTTATGGCAGAGGGACAGACCATTATTGAAAATGCGGCAAAGGAGCCCCATGTTGTAGATTTGGCGAACTTTTTAAACAGTATGGGAGCCAATATCAAAGGCGCAGGTACGGATGTTATTCGTATCAAGGGTGTGCCAAAGCTGCATAAAACAGAATATACGATAATACCGGATCAGATTGAGGCGGGTACCTTTATGTTTGCGGCGGCTGTAACAAAGGGTGATATTACCGTAAAAAATGTGATTCCGAAGCATTTGGAGTCCATCAGTGCAAAGCTGTTGGAGATTGGCTGTGAGGTGGAGGAGTCGGACGATGCAGTGCGTGTGGTGGCATCCAGACGGCTGTCTCATACACATGTGAAAACACTGCCGTATCCTGGATTCCCTACGGATATGCAGCCTCAGATAGCTGTTG
>JAZNIP010000121.1:0-2790 GCA_045577575.1 Lachnospiraceae bacterium
GCTTATTTCCACGATAATAGTCAATCAAACCTGCCGCCGGATATACTGCAAGAGAAGTACCTCCAATTATAAGTACATCTGCATTGCTGATATAGGAAACTGCCTCTGAAATAACCTCATTATCCAAGCCTTCCTCATAAAGCACGACATCCGGTTTAATGCTTCCGCCACATTCGCATCTCGGTATGCCTTTCGACTGCAAAATATGTTCCACTCCATAGAACTTATGACAGTCTTCGCAATAATTACGAAGTACGCTTCCATGAAGCTCCAATACTTTTTTACTTCCTGCTGCCTGATGCAGTCCGTCAATATTCTGTGTTACTATCGCCTTCAGCTTACCTGTTTTTTCCCATTCAGCAAGCTTCAAATGCGCCTTATTTGGTCTTGCAGTAACACAGAGCATCTTATCTCTGTAAAATCGGTAAAATTCGTCTGTATGATGACGGTAGAAGGTATGGCTCAATATTGTTTCCGGCGGATAATCATACTTCTGATTGTACAATCCGTCCACACTACGGAAATCCGGAATACCACTTTCTGTAGATACTCCCGCTCCACCAAAAAATACAATATTGTCTGTTTCTTTTATTATTTTTTTAAGCTGTTGCATTGCATCCATAGTGTTCTCCTTCTTTCAGAGAAAATTATTATTGATTCGGATTACTTTTCTTTTTCGGAATGGCAAAATCAGGATGCTCTCCCAACCATGTATTCTGCGGCATATGATTCAAAATGGACATATCCTCAGCCAAAATCTCAAAATCAAAAATATCCTGATTCTGTTTCATTCTTTCCATCGCCGAAGCTTTTACAAGCGGGATAATTCCTTTCTGAAGCAAAAATCTAAGGCAAATTTGTGCTACCGATTTTCCGTATTTTTCTGCATATTCTTTTAAAATCGGATTATCTAACATTGCACTCCTGCCAAGCGGGCTCCATGCCTGAACTCTGATATTATTTTCTTCACAATATCTGACTGCCGCATCCTGATTGTACCCCGGATGAATCTCTAACTGGTCTACAACCGGTTTGATTTTACAGCTTTCTAAAATCGGAGCAATATGATGCGGTAGGAAATTGCTCAATCCAATTCCTCTGATTTTCCCCTCTTCGCACAGTTCTTCAAGTGCGCGCCATGTATCGGCATTTTTTTCTTTCCAATCGGTGTCACCCTCCATGCCTCTCGGCCAATGAATCAGATACAAATCAAGGTAATCCATCTGAAGTCTGTCCAATGTTCTCACAAATGCATCCTTTGCCTCATGATAACCCCTCTCATCATGCCAGAGCTTTGATACAATAAAGAACTCCTCTCTCGGTGTACCACTCTCACGAATTGCCTGTCCCAGCACCCGCTCCGTCTCGTACAAGGATGCCGTGTCAAAATAGCGATATCCTGCTTCTATTGCCGTTTTGTTAATCGCCAAGTTGTCCCCACCTTTGGCATTATAAGTTCCAAACCCCATACACGGAATCTTAACTCCGTTTGATAGTGTGTAACAATCGTTGATTGTTTTCATACGAATCCTTCCCTTCTCTAAAATCTTCACTATAATAAGCTATTCTTTTTCTTTGAATAAACGAATCATATAAGGAGGTACATCCGTAATATTCATCGTTTCATAATACTTATCAAGGCTGCCGCTAACTTCTGCCGTCATATAAAATACACTCAACAAATCATCTTTTTTGTTAAAGCTATATTCATAGGTTAAGCTTTCTGCCGTATGGTCAAAACCAACATAGGTCAAAAGCCTTGCTGTATCAGCCACAGCTTCTTTTGTATCAGAAAAATCACTACCGCTTATCTGCTTTGCCAAATCCACTACAAAATCGTTCCCGTCATAATGTGCCACGCGAATCGCATAACAGGAACCATCTGCATAAATACTTGAATAACCTCTTGCTTCCTCTGCCAGATAAAACCAATCCTTTGTCTCTCTTAACAGTACTTCCATACTCTGTCTTGTATCAAATTCCATCCACCCGAATAAGCTCTCCAGCTCTGCAGTCTTTACCACTTCGCCATCAATTACCTCATACATTTTTGCATACATTTTACTGCGCTCATAGTCTTCGTCCTCGTCCATGAGCAGTACAAGCATTTCATCCTGCTCATCCTTATCATAGTCCCATACAGCATGATAGCAGATTCCATACTCTTCCAAATATGCTTCTCCTATGGAGTATCCCTCCAAATGACGTTCTTTAATCGAAACCTCATATCCGGAAGGAAGCTCTATCAGACCTTCTTTCTCTAATAAGACTTCCTCATAATATTTTTCCAGCATCTTATCCGGCTCTATTTCCTCAGTGGATGTTTCTTCAGCCTTACTCTCATTTTCCTTAGCAGCCTCTTCCAATGCCGCCTCCAGAGCATCCATCTCTTCCGGTATTTCTACCTTCTCCTCCGTCTCAACCGGCTCCGTAGTCTCTTGCTCAGTCTCTGTTACAGCCTCGTTTTTCTTCACTTCTGCCTTTTCTTTTCCACAACCGTTTAAGCCAAATGCCATCACTGCACTCATAGCTAATACAAGCAACAGTCTATTATACTTACTTAATCTCATTTCGTTCCTCCCTCGTGTCTCTTATGTTTTTCTTTTATTTTATCAATTTATCACACACAGAATAAAAGGACAAGCATTATTAAGAAATCTTAATTTATTGTCATACTCTTCACAGAATGGTACAATTGAACTATATAAATATTTTACAGAAAGGAGCAATCATATGATGAAAAAAATACTGTTTGTCTTTGTAGCAGCAGTCACTCTGACAGCATGTATG
>JAZNIP010000122.1:0-5776 GCA_045577575.1 Lachnospiraceae bacterium
AGCCAAAAGAAAGGGAGGACATTTCAATGTTAAGAAAGAAATTAGCAGTATTACTTGCAGCAACTATGGTTGTAGCAACAATGGCTGGATGTGGCGCTAAAGAAGAAGCAGCAGCTCCGGCAGAAGCACCTGCAGCAACAGAAGCTCCTGCAGCAGAAGCAGAAGCACCTGCAGAAGAAGCAGAAGCACCTGCAGAAGAAGCAGCAGGCGATGACGTTATTTCCATCGGTTTCGCACAGGTAGGACATGAGTCTGACTGGCGTCTTGCTAACACAGAAAACTATCAGAACGTATTCAGTGCTGAAAACGGATATGAATTAAACTTCGTTGACTGCGATAACGACAACGCAGTTCAGTTGGAAGCAGTTCGTACATCCATCCAGCAGGAAGTTGATTACATCATCCTGGCTCCTATCGAAACAGCTGGTTGGGACACAGTTCTTCAGGAAGCAAAAGATGCTGGTATCCCGGTTATCGTTGCTGACCGTGAAGTAGATGCAGATGCTTCCATGTATGATGCATGGGTTGGAACAAACACAACAAACGAAGGTATTACAGCTGGTAACTGGTTAGCAGAGTACATGAACGGTGAAGAAGCTAACATCCTCGTAATCGAAGGTACAGTTGGTGCTTCCGCTACACTTGGACGTTCCGAAGGTTTCAATCAGGTAGCTGCAGAGCACTCTGAGTGGAAGATTCTTGATTCTCAGTCTGGTGACTTCACACAGGACGGTGGACAGGAAGTTATGGAATCCTTCATCAAATCTTATGAAGGTCAGTTCAACGTAGTTGTTTGCCACAACGATAATGAAGCTTATGGTGCAATGGACGCTATGGATGCAGCTGGTATTACATACGGTGTTGACGGCGACGTAATCATCATCTCCTTCGACGCTACACATGACGGATTACAGTACACATTAGACGGAAAGATTCACTGCAACGTAGAGTGTAACCCGATTCAGGCAGCAGTTGTAGAAGAAGTTATCCAGAAAATGCACAAAGGCGAAGCTTATGACGCTGTAACATTAGTTCCGGATGAAGCTTTCGTAGCTCCTGGAATCACAAGCGAATACGCTACAACAATGACAGAAGAAGTTCTGGCAGGTCGTGCATACTAAGATATAGTATAGCTTAAACAGTAATATTAAATAGGGAGGGAATCCAAAGGGGGCTCCCTCCCTAACTTATAGAATCGCTGACAGACGCGATGCAAGGCGTGGATAGGTAGCTGTAGGAGGTAGAAGGATGGATAGTAATATCGCTTTGACAATGCGGGGAATCTGCATGACGTTCCCGGGTGTAAAAGCTCTGGACAATGTAGATTTTACATTACGCAAGGGAGAAATCAGAGCATTGATGGGAGAGAATGGTGCTGGTAAGTCCACCCTCATCAAATGTCTGACAGGTGTTAATAAATTTGAAGCCGGAGAGATCCATGTAGACGGAATCGAAGGTCCTATTGTAAACAAAGATACATTGGATGCCCAGAAAAAGGGTATTTCCACAGTATATCAGGAAGTAAACTTATGCCCGAACCTGTCGGTGGCGGAAAATTTATATATTGGACGTGAGCCGCTGACAAAGCTGGGAACAGTTGACCGCCGTAAAATGAATCAGATGGCGGCTGAACTGATGAAAAAAATGGATTTAGATATAGAAGTAACACAGAACTTGGAAAATTATTCACTGGCATTGCAGCAGATGATTGCAATTGCCCGTGCTGTAGATATGGATTGTAAGGTTCTGATTCTGGATGAGCCGACCTCTTCTCTGGATGACAAAGAAGTTGAAATGCTTTTTGCAATGATGAGACAGCTTCGTGACAAGGGAGTAGGAATTGTATTTGTAACACATTTCCTGGAGCAGGTTTATGCAATATGTGACGGTATCACCGTGCTCAGAAACGGAACCCTGGTTGGTGAGTATACCGTAGAAGAGCTTCCGAGAGTTAAATTGGTAGCAGCTATGATGGGTAAGGATTTTGATGACCTTGCTTCCATCAAGCCGGAAGGAAGCGGTAACATGTCTCATGCTCCTTTGGAGATTGAAGCAAAGGGTCTGAGCCATGCAGGTAAAATCAAACCGTTTGATTTGGATATTCATAAAGGAGAGGTAGTTGGTCTGACAGGTCTTTTGGGAAGCGGACGAAGCGAGCTGGCAAGAACCATTTACGGTGCTGACCGCGCACAGACAGGTACCTTGAAAGTAGACGGAAAAGAAGTAAAGATTAAAAATCCGATTGATGCCATGAATCTGGGTATGGGTCTTTTGCCGGATGACAGAAAAGCAGAGGGTATTATCGGTGATTTGTCCGTGCGTGAGAACATCATTCTTGCGATGCAGGCAAAGGCAGGAATTTTCAAGAGAATTCCGATGGCAAAACAGATTGAGATTGCAGATAAATACATAGAATTGCTCAGTATCAAGACTGCAAACCGTGAAACTTTAATTAAGCAGCTTTCCGGTGGTAATCAGCAAAAGGTTATTCTGGCAAGATGGTTGGCAACGGATCCGGATTTCCTGATTTTGGATGAGCCGACTCGTGGTATTGATATTGGTACAAAGACAGAAATTCAGAAGCTGGTAGTAAAACTGGCACAGGAAGGTAAGAGTCTTATCTTTATTTCTTCCGAAATCGAAGAAATGCTTCGTACCTGTAACCGTATGGCAGTACTTCGTGACGGTGAGAAGGTTGGCGAGCTGACAGCGGATGAAATGAGCCAGGAAGGCGTAATGCATGCTATCGCAGGAGGTGGAGCAAGTGAATAAGATTAAAAGTTTAACGAAAAAAAGATTATTCCTGCCGATTTTCAGTATGATTTTAGTTATGCTGATTAACGTAGTATACGATATTGCGTGCGGCAATCCGGCATTTTCATTCTTTGAAATTGCAATTAAAAATGATATTTTATTTGGTCGTCTGATTGACGTGTTGAACCGTGGTAGCGAAATCGCAATTCTGGCAATTGGTATGACGCTGGTTGTATCATCCTCAGCAGGAACGGATATTTCCGTGGGCTCAGTAATGAGCTTGACCGGTGGCTTCTGCTGTATGCTTCTTGCAGGATACGGTGTGGCTCGTGCAAATGAGTATGCACTTCCGCTTTGGGTAGGACTTCTTGGCGGTGTTGCAATCGCTTGTGTATGTGGTCTGTTCAATGGATTCTTAGTAGCCTATATGAACATTCAGCCGATGGTTGCATCCTTAATCCTCTGGTCAGCCGGACGTGCGATTGGCTTGCTTCTTTGCAACAGCCAGATGGTATATGTGCGTGTTCCGTCCTTCCAGGTACTTGGCTCTTATGTTGGATTTATGCCAACACCGATTATCGTAGCTGCTGTTTGTGTGACGATTGCAGCACTGGTGCTTCGTTTTACGGCTCTCGGAACCTTTATTCAGAGTGTTGGTATTAATAAAAAAGCGGCAAGAATCGCCGGCTTCAATTCTTCTAAAATTATTCTGATTACCTATGTAATCTGTGGATTCTGTGCAGGTATTGCAGGTCTGGTAGCTACCTCCCGTATTTACTCTGCAGATACAAACAATTTGGGCTTGAATATGGAGTTGGATGCAATTCTTGCAGTTGCGCTTGGCGGTAACAGCCTTGGTGGCGGTAAGTTTAATCTTGCCGGTTCTATCATCGGTGCTTATACGATTCAGGCGATTACCACAACAATGTATGCGCTTGGTGTATCCTCTGCAGAAGCTCCGGTATACAAAGCTATCGTAGTTATTTTAATCGTAGTTATTCAGGCAGAGCCTGTAAAAGCATACTTCAAAAAAATGTCCGCTAAAAAAGCGGCTGCAAAGGAGGCGTAAACAGCATGAAAAAAATGAAAATCAATAGTAATAGCGTTCTGCTGATTATTACCGTTATTCTGTTCGCTGTTATGTACCTTGCAGGATGTATCATTTTCAAAGACAAAGGTTTTACACATTTTCAGACATTTTTGAATATTCTGATTAACAATGCGGGTCTTATCTGTATCGCCAGCGGTATGACATGCGTACTGCTGATTGGAGGTATTGATATTTCCGTAGCATCCGTTGTTGCTCTTGACTGTATGTTCCTTGCGGTTGGAATTGAGCAGTGGGGCATGAGCAGTCCGCTTTTGATGGTGCTTGTACTGCTGATGGGCATTGTGCTTGGTCTGGTGCAGGGCTTCTGTATCGCATATCTGGACATTCAGCCGTTTATCGTTACGATGGCAGGTATGTTCTTTGCGAGAGGTTTGACGGCAGTTATCTGTACCGAGCAGGTTAGTATCGTAAATGACCCTCTGTTTGTAGCATTGTCCAGTACAAAGATTGCAATTCCGTTTGGTGGATATGTAAACAAAAAAGGTATTTATCAGGTTCCTTATATCAGAGCATCCGTTGTAGTGGCGCTTCTGGTAGTGCTTGTAATATTCTTAATGCTTCGTTATACAAAATTCGGACGCAGCCTGTATGCGGTAGGCGGTAATCAGCAGTCTGCTACACTCATGGGTCTGGATGTTAAGAAAGTAAAATTAAAGGCATACATACTTTCCAGCTTTTTGGCATCTATCGGAGGTATCTGCTATTGTCTGAATACTATGTGCGGTACGACCAGTCAGGCTGCCGGACTGGAGATGGATGCAATTTCCTCGGCGGTTATCGGAGGTACACTGCTGACGGGTGGTGTAGGTAACGTAGTCGGTTCTCTGTTTGGTGTATTAATCAACGGAACGATTTCTACATTGGTTAAATCCCACGGTAAGCTGGTGAGCTCATGGGCGAACATTATTACTGCAATTTTGCTTTGCTTCTTCATCGTATTGCAGGCGGTATTTGCAAAAATTAAAGAAGCAAAGAAAGCATAAAAGTAAGATTTTTCATTTCCATCCCTTAAAATACAAATACGAATTGTTACAAGAACCGTCGTTTCCGGAGAGGAAGCGGCGGTTTTTGTTCAAGTGGATAATTGGGGAGCGGTATGCTATACTTATTTCCAAAGAATGGCTGTATCATGCACAGTCAAGGCAAAAAAATGCAATACTATAAGCAAAGAGAAAAGGAGAAAAAAAGATGGGACAAAACACAGACAAAAATGAAAAAGTTGCGAGTAGATTTCTTCCGACCAAATTTATGCTGACCGTAAGAGTGTTAGTGGGTGCTTATCTCGTATATACCTCATATTCTTTGATTGACGGAGTAATAAACGGAACAGGAAGGGATAAATATTTTCTTGGTATCTTTATGGTAGCATTTGCGATTATCGGTATTTTACTGATGTTTTTTGCGGGAAGAGATTTGCTGCGGGGAAAATATATCGGTGGAGAACTGGATGCGGGTGATGATGAAATAATAGAGGCAGATGCAGAACCGGAAGAAAAAGAAGCAGATGCCGATTTGGAAAAGGAGAACAACTCGGAAGAGAAATAGGAAAAATAAGACAACTTTTTTAGCGTAAAAAGAAAAAAATAGAAACAACATGTAGTGTTTGGTTCAAAAGTACCAAACTAAATGTTGAAAATACAAAGTTGTACACATACAACTTTGCTCGAAAAGTGTACATTTTTTTCGAAAAGATGTTGACAAATATGTATAAGTGCTATATGATATGTATATCCGAAGAAGAACAAGTTTTAGCTTCGAACAAAAAAGATGACCAACAAAATTGTTTGAAAAGTATAAAAAATATACAAAACACACAAACACTAAACTTGGCTTGAGTGAAAAAATAGAGAAATTCATCCAAAGTGTACAAAACCGTACAGGGGTACGGATTGTAAATACAACTTTTTCAAA
>JAZNIP010000123.1:0-6797 GCA_045577575.1 Lachnospiraceae bacterium
CCTGTGCTTTTCTTTTCGTTTCTGCTGTTTTAATGCAAACCGACGCTTTTCTTCCGCCTCACATTGCTGTCGACCAAGTGCTTTGCGTTCTGTTTTCATCTGCTCCCGCTGTAACTGAAGTGCCTGCTGGGATTTTGTCCCGATTCCGTTTTGCTGCATCTGCTTTTTGGCATCCCGCTGCAAACGTTTCGGATTTACTGCCGTCTCTTTTCTTGAAACGGCTACAGCCGGACTAAAGGACAGCCGCTCATAATTTTTCAGTAGAAAATCATACACCTCATAATCCTTTGGCTCTGCTCCAAAGGTTATCTTGCATACTCTCAGCCCTTCCCCTGTGATAGTTTCAAAAATCCCTACCCAGAACGGCTCCTGAAAAAGTACGGTCAACCTCGCTGCTGCTTTGTCCATAACGAATCCCTCCTTACTGTTAGTTATGAACAAAGAACGGACGACCCAGGAGGGAAGGTTACTTATACTCAAAAGAGTACGGCCGGACTACCTACCGGCTCTGGGAATGCCATAAATCATCCTCTGATTTTTCGGACTCCCGTTGTGTTTTTATCTTTGTTTTTTATAGAAACACCGCTAGTGCTCTATCTGAGCATTATAAAACAGGAACGCATAACTCGCAATAGTGTTCCTCCACCATTTTTTTCTTATAACGCTCCATAATAAGTCTTGACGTATCATAGCAATACTGATTTTTTTCGAGTATTTCAAAGCATTGTGTCCATGCCTGCATGACCGCCTCCGGTGTATGGTCTATCCGTAAAACAGCGTACTTTCCGCCCTCCAGTGTTCTGCATTCCACCTCTTTTGTGACTCCGCCTCCGTTATCTGGCGTGCACACATCGTAGCGGCATTTTGCTGCCTCGGTAACCTCCGGATTGTCCAGTGCAACTGCATAAATCACTGTATCATCCTGATATCGCTTTTGCTCCTTCAGCCAGTTCTTAAACCGCTCCATGAGCCTATAATTTTCCGCACCGTATGCCCCGGTTCTTCTCATATAATAGACCTGATCGGCATTTATCATTTCCTCTGTTATCTTAACCTGCATAACTTCTCCTTTTTGGTTTTGTACATCGATGTCAGAAGAAAGCATAATTGTAATTAAAATTTTTTGCAAGCCCTCAATTTAAATCTTAAGATTTGATCGCTCTATTATCCTGTCTATCAATCCGAAATCAAGTGCTTCCCCGGCAGACATATAATTATCACGCTCTGTGGCTATACGGATTTCTTCCGGGGTTTTTCCTGTATTTTCTGCCAAAATGCGATTTAACCGCTCCTTGCTTCTCTGAATATGATCAGATGCAATTTTAATATCCGTTGCCTGCCCCTGCAAGCCGCCTCCATGAATTGCCGGCTGGTGTATCATAATCTCCGCATTGGGAAGCGCAAACCGCTTGCCCTTTGTCCCTCCTGCCAATAAAAATGCTCCAAAGCTGGCTGCCAGACCTATGCATATGGTGGAAACATCGCATTTCACATACTGCATAGTGTCGTAAATCGCAAAACCCGCTGTAATCGATCCGCCGGGGCTGTTAATATAAAGCTGAATATCCTTCTCCGGATCCTGTGCCTCCAAAAACAAAAGCTGCGCAACAATTACACTCGCCGAAGCATCGCTTACTTCCTCACCTAAAAAGATAATGCGATCGGATAACAGTCTTGAAAAAATATCATAGCTTCTTTCTCCCCGGCTCGTCTGCTCAATAACATATGGTATCGTACTCATGCTGTCATCCTGCCTCCAAACATAGAAATATTGTTTTTCCGATAGGCTTGAGGCGTGCAGAAATACAATTGCCGAAATGCATGGGTAAATGCCTGCTGCGAATTGTAATGAGCCTCATACGCAATCTGAGCAATCGGCACATCCGTCTCTGTCAATTTCTTTGCCGCCTGCTCCAGCCTGCACTTCTGTATATACTTGTAAATACTTGTTCCTGTTTTTTCCGAAAACACTCTTACCATATAAAATTTGGAATAATTCAGTGCCTCTGCAATCTTATCAAGGGACAAATCCTCTTCTAAATGTTTTTCAATATAGTCCTGCGTTTTCTCTGCCACTGTTCTTTCACTCATTCGATTACACTCCCTTCTTGGGACAGTATAGCACACATCGAAAGGACTGTCTTAATAGAAATTGCCCTGTTATCACACAACCGTTCAAAAAATCCCCGGCTCTTAAACCGAGGATTTCACTATCTTTTTATGTGCTTTGATTTTTTTCATTGCCCAATCGTAATGACTGCTTGTCACGCTGACAAAATAAGAGCCTTCCGTGCTTCCGCCTACCCAATCGAAGACGTTTTTCTGAAACAGCTCCTCATTCGTCAACTTTTCGATTTCCTGCATAATACATGCATGAGAATCTGCAAATCGCTTCATGGCTTCCTCAAAAGAAACCTCCTGATTTCTTTTAAAGAATAAAACGTTCATGTCTCCATAGGTTTTCCAGTTATACCCCTCCAATAAAAACGGTCTGTGCCTTCCTGCCTTATTCTCTGCAATCCATTTCAGCATCAGATTGTGCCACTCATGCAAATGCATAATCACATCTCTGACATTTTTATCTCTTTTCCAATGGGCCTCTTTCTTTTTCTCATCCGTCGAAAAATCAAATTCCGTATTTTTTTCCGTTTCTGACATGGATTGTATCAGTAAAAGCAGCTTATCATAATTTAATTCTGCAGCAGCAAGCAAATCCGATTTTGTATGTGGTCTTGCCATATTGTTTTCCTCCTTTGATTTAACTTATATCAGTATCATAACCTCTATAATTTGACACCTCATGTCATATTAACTCGATTTTTATTTTTGCTCCAATAAATATCCAAATATATGCATACTCAGCTTCAAAACATCATGTCGCAGCAAATTATTTTTTACTGTTACATAATCACTGCAAATTACCCGCTCTACCAAGCTCTCCGTTTCCTCTCTGTCCAGTTCCACCGGGTCTTTTTGTTCCAAAGACTCATATCGTTTCGCCATATCCTCATCGATTTTTCCGTTGTTGGCAATCACCACATCAATTTTGCGCTTTCCAAGATACTGATTGAGCAGTCTGATATGATCCGACACCTTAAAATCCTCAGTTTCACCAGGCTGTGTCACCATATTGCAGGCATACATGATTTTGCCTTTACTACGGTCGATGGCATCCAATATTTCATCACAAATCAGATTCGGAATAATACTGGTAAACACGCTTCCCATGCTGAGCAAAATCAAGTCCGCTTCCTCCAGTGCCTCCACTGCAGCTTTGGTAGGAATCGGTTTATCCTTATAAAAAACGCGCTTGATTCCGTTTTTATTTTGGGTAATGTGATGCTCACCCTCTACGATGCTTCCGTCTGACATTTCACCCATTAAAACCACATTGTCCTCCGTCAACGGAACCACCTTTCCCTTTAAATTAAACACCTTGCTCAAGGCTTCTATTCCGTCCGATAAGTTTCCCGTAATTTCGGAGGATGCCGTCAAAAGCAGATTCCCTACCGTATGTCCGTCCAAATCACTTGTCGTATGAAAGCGATAATTAAATAATTCCATTACAAGCGGTTCTGTTTCTGATAATGCCACCAGCACTCTTCGGATATCTCCTACCGCCGGAATGCTGAACTCCTCTCTCAGCACACCTGTACTGCTGCCGTCATCGCACACAGACACAATCGCCGTCAAATCCAGCGGAAACTCCTTTAGCCCTCTAAGCAATGTGGAAGAGCCTGTTCCTCCGCCCAAAACAACTACTTTTCTTTTCATGGTTTATCCTCATAATTTCTAAATTCTGATTGCATTCTATATATATTCGATTTTATCACACTACTGCATTGATTTCATTCTTTTTCATTTTCTCTAAATAAAAAAATTAATCTTTACAGCATTAAGTTTTTATGATAATTTAATCTTACCACTGTAAAGTTTGAGGTATGAAAATGAAAAAAGCACAATATCATCATGGAGATTTAAGGCGTTCTCTCATAGAAGCCGGAATCGAAATTATAGGTCGGGATGGCGAAGAAAATCTTTCTTTAAGAAAAGTAGCTCTACATTGCGGAGTCAGCAATGCCGCCCCCTATGCTCATTATAAAAACAAAGACGAGTTTATCGGAGCCATTCAACAGCATATCATGGACTTGCTTACCGCTTCCTTAGAAAAAACGGCGGAAGAATATGAAAGTTCTGATTTGTTACTTCCTATGTTAGGCAAAACCTACGTCATGTTTTTTTATCATAATCCTTTATATTTTGATTTTCTGTTTTCACGGAAAAATATAAAAATTCAATTGTCATTACACGTTTCCGACAAATCAGAAAATCCTCCGCTTGAAATCTTGAAAAAAACAGCAATCAAACAATTCACCAAAGCAAACATATCCGAAAAAAAAACGCAGGATAAAATAATTGCTATGTGGGCATTAGTACAAGGGTTGTCCTCAATCGTGACGATGCCCAATGTTGAATACGATGATAATTGGGAAACACGGATCGAAGAAATCATTAAATCCATCACCATACCCTATCATTAATCAGGAGAAGCATATGAACGTCATTATACATGATTTGGAACACGAACAATTTAGATCTTTATTTAAGAATCTCAATGCAGATACTCTCGTCATTTCAAATAACGGGAAAATAAAACCATGCATCGGTTGCTTCGGATGCTGGATAAAATCTCCCGGAAAATGTGTCATAAAAGACGGATTTGATAATCTTGGAGAAATACTTTCTAAGACAAATAAACTAATAATAATCAGCCGGTGCATTTTTGGAGGCTACAGCCCATTCATAAAAAATATTTTAGACCGAAGCATCTCCTATCTGCTGCCATTTTTTAATATTAAAGAAAGTGAAACGAATCACAAACAACGGTATAAAAAGGATTTATCGCTTTCTGTATATTTTTATGGAGAGCACATTTCTCCGCAGGAAATGGCAACTGCAAAAAAGCTGGTTAAAGCAAACAGTAAAAATTTTTATATATCGGAATATAAAACATCCTTTTACCATTCTCCGGATATATTTTGTAAGGAAAGGGAAATTCAATGAATATCAGTATTATTAACGGAAGTCCAAAGTTAGAAAAAAACAATTCCGAACTGTTGATCAATTTATTTCTGTCCCAATTGGATAAAAAAAACGCTCTGCATATATATCATTTAAGCAAAGAAGGCTTATCCCATGAGCAGCTTACCAAATTAGCTTCCAGCGACATCCTTTTATTCGTATTTCCATTATACATTGACAGCATTCCTTCCCATTTATTGAGGCTGCTAATTGAACTCAGCAGCAAAAAAATATTATCAAAAAACATAATGGTATATTGCATGATAAATAACGGTTTTTTTGAAGGCAGACAAAACCATATTGCCATAAAGCAAATGCAACACTGGTGCACCTCTGCCGGTGTCACATGGGGTCAGGCAATCGGTATAGGAGCCGGAGAAATGCTTCCATTCATTTCCGGTACACCTCTCGGTCATGGTCCAAACAAAAATCTGGGGATTGCAATCACGGAGTTTGTCCAAAACATTCAAACCCAAAAAAGCGGTAAAGCGCTTTTCATTTCTCCCAACTGGCCTCGCTCCGTTTGGAAGCTCCAGTCAACTCTTTTGGTCTGGTATCCTCGCGCCAAACGAAACGGCTTAAAATGGAAGGAGCTTTTTCGTTAACTATCACTATACTACTTGACATGCTTTGTAAGAGATATTTAAAAATATTCTATAACCCTCTGATTATGTTTAAATAATCCTGCCGTTGGTCTACTACCGCATAAATAATAACTTCTTTTTTATCCTCATTAACCTTATAAAACACCAAATTTTTTTCTAATACCAAAACTTTATATCCCTGCCTTTTAAGCACCAGATAGCGAGGTTCTAATCCAACGAATGGATGATTACCTAAATCCAGAATACGCTGTTCCAATTCTTCCAGTTTCTTCAATGCAACTTCACTTCCAAAATTTTCAGCTACATACAAAATAATTTTTCTGATATGTGCATCTGCTGTTTCAGTGCGGATAACTTTATATTTCAAATTTATCCCTCCTGTAACAGCTTTCTTAAATCGTCAAAAGTTTCGCTGATTGGTGCTACTCGATCATTTCTCACATCATCCTCTGCTTCTGCCAAAATTTCCAGCAACTCAATCCTCGATTTCATTCTCTTATATTCTTCATAAGCAAGTGACACAGTATCGCCCCGACCATTTACGGTAATAATTACTGCCTCGTTTCCTTCCCTGCATTGTCTTGAGATTTCATTATAATGATTTCGTAAATCAGCAGATGGTCTTATTGTTTCCTGCAATCCATACATACAAAACATCTCCTCTCGCATAGTCATATTATATCCTGATTTGTCTATTCCATCAAGCATTTTCACGTAATGTGAACCATCTATACTAAAAATAAAAGACGAGCCAGACAACCGTCCAAACCCGCCTTTTTCCTATTTTTATTGTTTTTCGGTCACATCCGATTTTTCAAGAAAATCCAGCAAATTCAAGGCTTTTAGCCTTCATTTTGCATGCGGCTTAGCTTCGCCGTCTGGTCGCTTGTGCGGAACAAAGACCTCCAAATATATAGGCTCGGAACAATTGCCTCTATGCCATAATAGGTTCGAAACATATGTCTCTACCAAAACAGTCACGAAACAAAAGCATCCATTGCTACCCCGACCAAACCAGCACATGCTCCTTCGGAACGCCGGTGGCTTTTTCCACCTTCTCGCGGACATAATTGGCGTCGCTCTCCACAAAGCGGGCCAGATCGCAGGACA
>JAZNIP010000124.1:0-5179 GCA_045577575.1 Lachnospiraceae bacterium
GGTATATGAGGGAACAGGTGACGGTGAAGTGGCGCATGAGGGAAAGAAAAACGGTAGTGTAGGTCACCGGATTTACATGCAGCTGATGAACGGTGTATCGCATATGCTGCCTTTTGTAGTAGGTGGCGGTATTTTGATTGCACTTGCATTTTTGATTGACGGTATGAGCGTGGATATCAATGCACTGGCGGCAGAGGAAAGAGGAAATTTTGGTACTTTGACTCCGCTTGCGGCAATGTTTAAGGGAATCGGAGGCGTGGCATTTGGACTGATGCTGCCTGTTCTGGCTGGATTTATTGCGGAAGCGATTGCAGACCGACCGGGTCTTGCCCTCGGCTTTGTGGGCGGCATGATTGCGGCAGGTGGAAAATCCGGATTTTTGGGTGCGATTGCGGCAGGCTTTTTAGCAGGTTATGTTATTAAACTGCTTCGAATAGTTTGTGATAAGCTTCCGGATGCGATTGAAAAGCTGGCGCCGGTACTGATTTATCCGGTACTTGGTATTCTGGCAATCGGTCTTGGTATGAATTATATAGTGGAGCCTGTTATGGGTACAATTAATACAGCTCTTAACAGCGGACTGGCAAGCATGGGAGGAACCAGTAAGATTCTTCTGGGACTGGTGCTTGGCGGCATGATGGCAATTGATATGGGTGGTCCTTTTAATAAGGCAGCTTATGTTTTTGGTACGGCAGCGATTGCTTCCGGTAATTATGACATTATGGCATCCGTTATGATTGGCGGTATGACGCCTCCGTGTGCCATTGCGCTTGCAACAGTATTGTTCAAAAATAAATTTACAAAAGAAGAAAGAGAATCCGGTCTTACTAACTTTATTATGGGTCTTGCATTCATTACCGAAGGTGCCATCCCCTTTGCGGCAGCAGACCCGCTGCGTGTACTCCCGGCATGTATCCTTGGATCGGGCGTGGCAGGAGCGGTTTCCATGCTGCTTGGTTGTACGTTGATGGCTCCGCATGGTGGAATTTTCGTATTCCCGGTAGTAGGTAATGCACTTGGTTACCTGGCAGCACTTGCGGTAGGCACAGTAATCACTGCAGTATTGCTTGGCATGTTGAAGAAAAATGTGGTATCCTAAGAAAAAAGCAGAAACTTTTATTCAAAGGAAACAGATGATATGCTGACAGAAAAAAGGCAGGAAGAGATTGCTGCATTGGTAAATGAAAGAGGAAGCATTACGATGCAGGAGCTGGTGGAGCTTTTTGGCTCATCGGAGTCTACCATTCGAAGAGATATAACGGCACTTGATAAGGCGGGAAGAGTGACTAAGGTTTTCGGTGGAGCTATAGCAAAAGACATGAAGGTGTCGCATAAGGAGCTTTCCGTATCTCAAAAGGAAGATCTTCATATTGAGGAAAAGAAAGCGATAGCCCGCTATGCCGCGTCATTGATAGAGCCGGATGATTGTGTATACCTGGATGCAGGTACAACAACGGGAAGTATGATTGAGTATATTACGGAGCAGAGGGCTACCTATATTACGAATGCGGTAGCTCATGCAAAGAGGCTTGCTTATATGGGGAGAAAGGTTATTTTAATTGGAGGCGAGCTGAAAGGTTCTACAGAGGCGATTGTGGGTACGGAGGCTGTTAACAATGTGCGGAAATATCACTTTTCAAAAGGATTTTTTGGTACAAATGGGATTCACCCACAGATAGGCTTTACGACGCCGGATATTAACGAAGCACTGCTGAAGCAGGAGGCGGTGAAGAATACGCAGCCGGGCAATCGTTTTATTTTAGCTGAGCACCAAAAGTTTGGTGAAATCACATCCGTTACTTTTGCGGGCTTTGATGGAACGGTTATTTTGACGGATGAGCTGCCGGAGGAGTCCGTGTGGAAGGAGCATCCGATAAAAATAGTAAAATAAGAAAGAAGCGGTCGGAATTTGCCATTTGGTTTCCGGCAGCTTCTTTTGCTTTATAGAAAAGAATGCTGCCGAAATTCTTTTATAAATTTCGAAATGCCTCTAAAGTCTGAACCGAAATAACCGATACTAATAGTGAGGAATTAATGATTGAAAAAATTATGCGCAAGTCTGCGGAAGGAGGCATCTATATGCGTATTGAAGCTTATACACAGGTTCAGCAGCTTTATCAGACAAAGAAGGCGACAAAGACAGAAAAAGCTGCAAAAGGAAGCTTTGCCGATCAGGTACAGATTTCCAGTATGGGAAAGGATATACAGACTGCAAAACAGGCAGTTGCAGCAGCTCCCGATATTCGTGAGGATGTGACAGCGCCGATTAAAGCAGCAGTACAGAACGGCACATACGAGGTAAGCGGAGAAAGCTTTGCAGCAAAGCTTTTTGAAAAATATCAGGAAATGAGGTAATTCCGGTGGCGAGTCTGATTGAAAATTTGATTTCGGTTTTAGAACAGGAAAATTCAGAATATACGACTTTGCTGGAACTATCAAGAAAGAAAACCCCCATCATAGTAAAGGGGGATATTGTAAAATTACAGGAAATCACGGACGAGGAACAGAACGTTATCGACAGGATTCATCAGCTTGATGTAAAGCGGGAAGAACATATCTGCGATATTGCCAATGTTATCAACAAGGATGTTGAACAACTGAAACTGGATAATCTGATTCAGATGCTTGGAAAGAGTCCGAAAGAGCAGAAAATGCTTGCGGATGTATACGATAAGCTGCAGCTTACACTTTCTCAGATGAAAAATGTAAACGAGCAGAATAAAGCGCTGATTTCCACCGCGCTTGAGATGGTGGAATTTGATTTGAATCTTTTTCAGTCCATGAGAAGTGCACCGGAAACTGCTAATTACAATCGTGGCGCTTACAGTGCCGGAAGTGTAATCGGCACAAACAGAAAAGGTTTCGATGCAAAACAATAGGTTGATAATGAGGTGGAATTATGCCGTTAATGGGAAGTTTATATATCGGACAGTCCGGATTACAGACGAGTCAGAATGCATTAAATACAACAGCTCACAATATGTCCAATCTGGACACGACAGGCTATACAAGACAGCAGGTACTTCAGGGCGATAAAGAGTACAACACGATTAATCGCAATGTATCTGCTGTTTCTAATCAACAAATCGGTCTGGGCGTTACTTATTCCAAGGTAAGACAGGTAAGAGATATTTTTTTGGATCAGACATACCGCAGAGAGGCAGGAAGAGGTGCCTTTTTTTCGACATATTATAATACGCTGACAGAAGTAGAAAGTATACTTGGAGAGATGTATGGAGCGACCTTTAATGAATCACTCGGAGATTTTAAGGAAGCGATAGATGAGTTGGCAAAAACCCCTACGGATTCCGTAGTACAGGGATTGGTGGTACAGAGGGCTTCTACATTTTTGAACAGTGCACAGGCAGTGTATCAGGGGCTCAGCAATTATCAGGATAATCTGAATCTGCAAATAAGAGCCAACATTAACCAAATAAATGAATACGGTAATAAGATTTATGCATTAAATCAGGAAATTGTTAAGATAGAAGCAGGGGGCGTGGAGAATGCAAACGACCTGCGAGATGCCAGAAATCAGCTTTTGGATGAGCTGGCAGCAATGGCTAATATTTCATATAAAGAAGATATCCATGGCAATGTAACGGTTCGGGTTGAGGGACATGATTTTGTTTCAAAGGACATCGTATATGAAATGGGACTTCAGGAGGATGAGGAGAACGGATTTTATACACCGTTCTGGTATGTGGATGCTGATTTTACCGTAGATGCAAACGGAGAGCGGCATTACAATATTGAAGGGGCAGAGGTATTTGATTTAACCCGTGTTATCTGCACAGAGTATAATACAAACGTTGGCAGTACGAAGGCGATGCTGCTTGCCAGAGGTGATAAAAGGGCTAATTATACCGATTTGCAGGATGAGACACGCTACAATAACGAGATTGCACCTTCTATCGTAATGAATATACAGGCTGAGTTTGACCAGCTGATTCATTCAATGGTGACTAAAATTAACAAAATCATGGCAGATGCGGCAGATACAACGAGCGGTTACATGTGTGAAAAAATCATGGTAAACGGTGAGGAGACCTATCAGCCGATTCAGTTGTTCCAGAAAAAGGTGAGCGATGGCTATACATATGGAAGCTATACCGATGAAAACGGTGTCACCCAAAGAGGCTGGATATACAATGAGGAAAATGCTTCTGAGACGGAGACCTTATATAGTGTTACAAACCTGATTGTTAATCAGGATTTGGTTCAGGAGCCGACGAAGCTGGGACTTCGTAAACCGGATCAGAAAGAAGATTATACAACAGCAGCGGCATTGGCAGAATGCTTTCAGACACAGGATTTAATTTTAAATCCCAATGTTAATACAAGGTCAAATTTTACGGATTACTATTCTGATTTGGTATCACAGATTGGTAACAGCGGCAGTGTATGGAAAAATTATACGGAAAGTCAGGCCGACACGGTAGAAGCTACCAGCGCGGCGAGAGAGCAGATTGTGGGGGTATCTTCTGATGAGGAACTCACAAACATGGTAAAATTTCAGAATGCATACAATGCATCCAGTCGTTACATTAATGTAATCAGTGAGATGCTGGAGCATATTATTAATGCACTTGCAAGCTGATAAAGGATAAGGAGTAAGGGAATATGCCATCTACTTTTTTTGGATTAAATACAGCATATTTAGGATTGTCGGCAGCCAATGCTTCCCTCAATACAACAAGTAATAATATTTCCAATGTAGAAACAGAAGGCTACAGCAGACAGTATACGGTGCAAAAGGCCAGTGAGGCGATTCGTGTTTACGCTGCTTATGGATGCGCGGGCTCCGGTGTTGAGGTGTTGGCGATTGAAAGACACCGGGATGAGTTCTATGATGAGAAATATTGGCGTAATAACAGCTATACCGGCGAGTACGAGACAAAAGAGTACTATATGAAGCAGATAGAGGATTACTTCCGTGATGATGGTAACGAGAAGGGTTCCTTACAGGGCTTCAGTACGATTTTTGAGAATATGTATACGGCACTTGCGGAGGTAAAAAAGAATTCGGGTACGGATGAGACAAGAAGAAATTTTCTCGGAACGGCAGAGGAATTGACTGAGTATTTTAATGCGATGGCAGGGAATCTTCAAAAGATTCAGAAGGATATCAATTCAGAGCTGCGTATCAATGTGGATAGAATCAATGCACTTGCCGATG
>JAZNIP010000125.1:0-9494 GCA_045577575.1 Lachnospiraceae bacterium
TGTCCCTCCGTAAACGCAGTTCCCAGAGATGCCACGGCCTGTGTAAAGCCTGCCTGATGCATAGCAATGACATCCATATAGCCCTCGCATAAAATCATGTTACCCGCTCTGGAGGTACGGGCAAAATTAAGCCCATACAAATTTCTGCTTTTATCAAAAATCGGCGTTTCCGGTGAATTTAAATACTTGGGAGTTCCTTCTCCCATTACCCTGCCTCCGAATCCGATAACCCGATGGTTACTATCCTGTATCGGAAACATAACGCGATTCCAAAACTTATCATGAGCTCCGTATTTTTCGTCAATACTGCAAAGCCCCGCTTCCTTAATTAAATCCTCCGCATAGCCCCTGCTCTTTAAATATTTCGTCAAATCATCACTATATTTGCTTGCAAAGCCCAGACCGAATTTTTTAATGGTTTCCTCTGTAAGCTGTCTGCTTCGCAAATACTGCATTCCCTGACTGCCCTCCTGCTTACGCAGCAGATAATAAAAATATCTGGCAGCCTCTTTATTCACCTCCAGAAGCCTTGCACGCCTGCTTTCCTTCTGCTTCATTTCTGCCGAATATTCCAACTCAGGAAGCTGCACACCGGCACGCTCCGCCAACTCCTTTATGGCTTCCTGAAAGGTATAACGCTCATACTCCATTAAAAAAGTAAATACATTGCCTCCCGCACCGCAGCCAAAGCAGTAATACATCTGCTTGCTCTGGGAAACGGAAAAAGAAGGTGACTTTTCATTATGAAAAGGACACAATCCAAAATGACTGCCTCCTTTCCGCTGCAAACGGACATATCCGGAAATTACATCTACAATATCGTTTTTCATTCGGATTTCTTCTACAAGCTCTTCCGGATAATACATCCTGTTTCCCTTCTTTTCTATTATTTGTCCGTTATTCTATCCGTGCCAACACTTAGGAATATAAATTTCCTCGTACTGAGCAATGGCAAACCGGTCCGTCATCGCACCGATGTAATCACACAGAACCTTTTCCTTTGGCTCTCCCCTATCCATCAGTACATGGTAATCCCGGGGCAACAGCTCCATATGCTTGCCGTAATAATCATATAATGTCTTTATCAATTCCTCTGCCTTCTGCTCCTCGCCTTTAGCAATCGGATTGGTATATAAATTTTCAAATAAAAATGCACGGAGCTTTTTCATCGCCTGTTCTACCGGCTCCGACATACGGATATCACCCAAACCGGTACTGGTAATCACCAAATCATGAATAAAATGATCCAAACGCTTACCAAGCGTATCTCCGATAACATCGGTAATTTCCTTCGGGATATCCGTTTCCTTTAAAATGCCGCCACGAATAGCATCATCCATATCATGATGGATATACGCAATCTTATCCGAAATCCGTACAATCTTTCCCTCAAGAGTACATGGAATTCCCTTTGTCTGGTGATTCAGAATTCCGTCCCTGACTTCATAGGTCAGATTCAATCCCTGACCGTCCTTCTCCAATAAGTCAACTGTACGGACACTCTGCTCACTATGACTGAAGCCATACGGACAGACTTCTTCCAATGCCCGCTCTCCCGCATGTCCAAAGGGCGTATGCCCCAAGTCATGGCCCAATGCTATCGCCTCTACCAAATCCTCATTCAGCCGAAGTGCCTTAGCAATGGTTCGTGCATTCTGGGATACCTCCAATGTATGCGTCAGTCTCGTTCGATAATGGTCTCCCTCAGGTGTAAGAAACACCTGTGTCTTATCCTTCAGTCTGCGAAATGATTTGCTATGTAATATCCTGTCCCTGTCGCGCTGAAATACCGGTCGGATATCACAGGGCTCCTCATCCTTCATGCGTCCCTTAGAATCCATACTGTGCATCGCATACGGGCTCAAATATTCCTTTTCCCATCGTTCCAGACTTTCTCGAATCGTCATATGCATACCCTCCATTTTAATTATTCGATGCAGACAGCCAATTTCCTTTTTTTCTTTTCTTTTTTTACAAAAAAAAGCTGAATTCCTTCGAACTCAGCCTTCCTGCCAACCATTTACTGTTTTTATATTTACTCTTGGAAGCAATTTTTCCAAATCCTCATATCCGCAAATCCTTGTACCGGAATATTGCAGAGAACCCGTTGCCGCCGCAACACCATATGCAAACATCTCTTCCATTGACAATCCGCGATTAATGGCCAGACAAAAGCCTGCCACCATGGAATCTCCTGCACCCTGAACACCTTTTATGTCTACTGACAACGGTTCCGCATATAAGACTTTTTCCCGATTCAAAAGATATGCTCCCTCCGGACCGAGCGATATGCACAAATAGCTCACTCCACTGTCTACAATTTCCTTTGCCTTTTTCAAAATCCCCTTTTCATCATTCCCATCAAGATGGTAGGTATCACAAAACTCATTAATATTAGGCTTCATCAAATAGGGACCGGCCTCTGCACCCTTTTCGAGCAATTCTCCGTTCGCATCCAAAACAGCCTTTACCCCTCTGCGATTTGCCATTTTTATAATCCGTCCGTAAATATCCTTTGCCACCCCTTCCGGCACACTTCCGTCTAACACAATGATATTGGCCTGCTCCATATAATTTTCAATTTTTTCCAACAGGCACTGCAGCTCTCCATTGCCGACACAGCCCCCGTTTTCATTAAACTCTGTCATCACTCCGCATGCCTTTTCAAATATTTTTACATTCGTTCGAATTCCTCCGTCTACCTTTACAAAATCATGTCGCACTCCTTGTTCATCCAATGCCTTCTCTACAATTCTGGCATCTGCTGAATAATTGAATCCAAGACAGAGCGTCAGCTCCTTAAAATGAGTCAATGCAATGCTTACATTAATCCCTTTTCCCGAAACATCATTCTGTACCCTTTTTAACCGATGGGTCTTTCCTCTTTCCACACTTTCCACATCGATGGTTTTATCTATACAAGGATTCATCGTAACGGTAATAACCTTTGATTCATATTTTTCCCATCTGCTGAAATGTTCCTCTATCCAGTCAGACATGGATTGAAAAATAATCCAGACCGAAGTAGCTCCTGCATCCTGATGTCCGATTGCCTTATCACCAAAATACTTTGCTCTTCCAAATCTTGCTTTTACTCTTTTCGTATATTCCACACCGCTCGCACTGGCCTTCGCGGCCTTTTTCATACCCGCACAAAAGCTTTCTTTTTCTTCTACACTTTTTTCCAATGCAATAACCGCAGGCTCCAGTGCATCTACCATTGTTTTATCTCCGACCTTTGCACCTCCGCGCTGCTTAATCGCATCCAACGAATAGCGAAAAATCTCCGCAAAATCCTGCAAATCCATAGTCAGGCTCGCCTGCCTTCTCACTGTACCCGATATAAACATCGTTCCGAACAATACACCTGATGCGCCGCCCATCGTATCGATTAAAATATTACCTGCCGCCACAAACACTTCCTCCGCACTGGAAAACTGCATACGCGGCAATTCACACAATACCTCCTTAAAGCCCAGCGTCATTCCTTTCCCATGATCCCCGTCACCGATAGCAATATCTATCTGTGTCAAAAACGCTTCTTTTTTTATTACCTGCTCTGCCGTATATAAAATCATCTGTTTTAATTCTTCAATTGTAATATGATTCTTCATATAAGGCTCTCCTTATCTATCCTGCCAACATTTTATAAGCGGTGACGAAGCCGGCATATCATAAAACCGTTTCAGCTCTTCGTCCAATCTTAAAATACTGACGGAACAGCCTCCTGTCAACGGACCAAACAATCTGTCCATAAATATGTGATGTATCCGCACGCCTTCACACGATAAAATGTCCACCACTTTTTTACTGATAATACATTGCTCCATCGTACTTGTAAATCCGTAAGGATTGATCATCACTGCAATTTCATCCAGAGAAGTTAATTGTGCTTCTTCTAAAAGGCAGGACATCAGTGTTGTAATAATATCGTTTGCACTTCTGTTCTTTTCCGAAAACATTCCGTTTTCGCCATTAAATCCTTTTCCGTATTCAGCCTCTCCCTCCGATATTTCATAGACTGCCTCTCCACTTCCGGGCATATACCCCGAGCTTACCGTCACTCCAAAGGTATACGTACGCTCATTTGTCTTCTGAGCAACTCTTGCCACTTCAGTCAAATCACAATTCGCTTCTGCCGCCGCACCTGCTATCTTAACAACAAATCCGACACCTGCCTGCCCACGCCTTTCATTTTTCGCTTCTCCAATCAGTCCCGAAATATCATCGGATACTTTAATGCACCTCGTCTCAATACCTTCCAGCTCTGCCAGTTCTCCTGCCAATTCATAATTCAAAACATCGCCGGCATGGTTGGTACATATATATAATACACCCTTTTTGTGAGGCACCGCCTTTGTAACGTTTAAAATAGAACGAGATGGAGGTGCCGTGAATATCTTCCCGGCTGCAACTCCATCTGCCAATCCTTTTCCTACAAAGCCAATACTCCAGGGTTCATTTCCTGCTCCTCCACCGGTCACAACAGATACCTTATTTTCACAATGCTGTCTGATAAAACCGTTTATCTTTTGGTTTTTTCCAAACACCCTTGCAAAATGTCCCGGATAAACCGCTAAATATCCGTTTATCATATCTTCTACGGCATCCTCGGAGCGATTAATAAATCCCTTCAATGTATCACCTATCACTTTCTAGTTTTCATTCTGTGCTATGATTTCTTCTATTGTTTCTCTGGAAATATTGCCTTCCATTGGACCGAATGCCATAATATTTAACGCACCGGCCGCCGCTCCCATCCGAGCCGCCTCTTCCAATGTTTTCCCTTCTGCAAGTGCAGAAATAAAGGCTCCGTCATAGCTGTCGCCTGCTCCGGTTGCATCCACGCTTTCCACAGAATAAACACCCATGCTGACCGGTTCACCGTTTCGAGGATATATTGTAGAGCCCTTCGAGCCCCTCTTCAGAACAAGCAGTTCTAACTCCGGATTTTCAAAGCATTTTTCAATTGCTCTTTCAACTGTTTCCTCTCCCGTAATGGTCAAAAGTTCACTTACACCCGGCATAAAAATATTGGTTTCTTTAAACACCTCTGTAATAATATTCAATTCTTCTTCATTCTGAACCAGCTCCAGACGCAGATTCGGGTCAAAGGAAACCTTTGCACCGGCTTTTTTCATTCGATGCATAATCTTAACGATATCCTTGGCAAATTCCGGTTTCGCCGTCAGCGAACAGCCCATAATATGAAAATATTTTGCTCCCTCAAGAGCCGCATCGTCCGGGTCTCCCGCCAAAACTGCTGCTGAATTTCCCATATGGAATAAAAATTTTCTTTCTCCGTCTGAAAAATATGTAACAAAAGCAACTCCCGTAGAAATACCACCATTTTCTTTTACATAGGTGCAATCTACGCCATCCTTTCTCAAACGTTCTAAAATCACCTTGCCAAAATCATCTTTCCCCACACCGCCGATAACTCCTGCGCTGTGTCCAAGTCTGGCAACCGTGCTGATAAATATTCCCGGAGCTCCGCTCGGAAAAGGTCCTCTGAACAAATCCGCACAGTCCAACGGCACATCTTCCTTTTCTCTCATTATTTCGCAAAGCAGGTCTCCCATTGTCCATATCTCTGCCATATTCTCACTCCTTTAATACTTCTGTAAAAATTCAACAATCTCTTTATTCGGTCCTTCAATGCAAATATACTTCACACCATTTTCCCAAAATGGTAAAAATGTCGGTCCTTCAACCACTTTAAATCCCTGTTTCTCGGCTTCCTCTGCAACTGCCACTATATTATTGACCGCCAGAGCCACATGGTCGATTGCCCCTCTCACATCTGCTACAGCATCCTTTTCATAGGTTTCAATCAAAATATCGCCGCAGGAAAAAAAGCGTACCAGTCCACCGTTATTGGTTGTTTCATAAATTGACTGAAAACCGATTGCTTCATAAAACTTCTTTGTTTCTTCCATATCCTTCGCCGGAATTCCAATATGCTGATATCCGACTACATAATCCGTTAATGCCATATTCTCTCCCTTTCAACTTATCATCACTTAATTTCTGTCACGCTTCTGAGCCATATCCAAAACTACTGCCAAAATAATAATGCAGCCGATTACCACATTCTGCCAATAAGAATAAATCTGCAGTAAATCCATACCCGTTTTAATAACCGCAATTACTGCACATCCAAACATTGCTCTCGCAACAGAACCGGAACCTCCCGACAGACTCGTTCCACCAAGTACAGTAGAAGCAATTGCAAACATCTCATATCCGTCTCCTGCATTCGGCTGACCATTCTGCAGCTTGGACGCGATGCAAATACCGCACAGACCTGCGGAAATACCACATAATACATGACATGCCAAAGTCACTCTTTTTACATTAATACCGCTTAAATGCGCTACATTGCGATTACTTCCCACTGCAAATACATGCCGTCCGAATACTGTCTGAGAAAGTAAAATATGCATAATCAATACAACGATAAAAGTAAAAATAACAACAACCGGAATTGCACCGTTCGGCATACCCTCTGTCGGAAGAATTCTTCTTGCACCAAGATAAGAAAAACTATCCGGAAGTCCATATACCGGCTGTCCTCCGGTCAGAATAAAAGATACACCACGGAGTGCCGTCATGGTAGACAAGGTACAAATCATCGGAATCACATCAAAATATGCAATTAAAACACCATTGATAAGCCCGCAAACAGCTCCTACCGCAACACCGATTAAAATTAATAACCCCATCGCAAACGGAACATTCATATCCGGAAACATCAGACCGGCAAAAGAAGCAATAATACCTGCCACACCTGCAATTGAGCCAACCGAGATATCAATACCTCCGAGGATGATTACATAGGTAAGTCCGGATGCCAGCAGCGCATTGGTACACATTTGCGATAAAATATTACTCACATTTCTCGAACTGAAAAAGGTATCGCTTGCCAGTCCGAATCCTACGCAAAGTAAAATCAGAACAACCACAACGATATTTTCACTTATTGTTTTTTTCATTTTTGCACTATTCATTTCCTATCCCTTCCTATCCACCTAACCGGCATCACTTGTAATACTTGCAAGACTGATTAAATTCTGCTCATTTATTTCATCTGCGGTCACTTCTCCGCTGATGCGACCTTCTCGCATTACAATAACCCTGTCTGCCACTCCGATGATTTCCGGCATTTCAGACGATATCATAATAATCGCACCGCCGTTTTCCACAAAATCGTTCATTAAAGCGTAAAACTCCGAACGTGCATTTACATCAATTCCTCTTGTCGGCTCATCCAATATTAATATTTTCGATTCTGCCGCCATCCATTTTCCAAGAATTACCTTTTGCTGATTGCCACCTGACAAAGTACTCAAAATGGTATACATATCAGGTGCTTTCACCTTTAATTTATCCATGTAAAACTTTGCCATTTTCTTCTCCCAGCCTTTATTAACAAATCCAAGCTTCCTGCTATGTGCCATCAGACTGGGTAAAGAAGTATTTTCTACAATATTTTTTGCCAGCAAAAGTCCTGTTCTACGCCTATCCTCTGTTACAAATCCAAGCTTATGAGCAATAGCTTCTTTTGGATTGGAAAAATGCACCTCTTCTCCTTCCAGATACAGCTTGCCCGAATCCAGCTTTGTAGCTCCGAATATGGCTTCCATTACTTCTGTCCGCCCCGCGCCTACCAAACCGGAAAAACCAAGTATCTCTCCCGCATGTACGGCAAACGAAACGTCTTCAAACACATCCTTTTGACAGAGATTTTCTACACGGAGCAGCTCTTTCCCTGGTGTATGCTTATGTTTGTTGTAATAATCGCCCATTTCACGTCCAACCATGCTGGCCACGATCTGTTTCTCCGTTACATCGGCAACCATCATGGTATCCACCTTGCAGCCGTCACGCAGTACCGTCACCCTCTCACAAATCTCTGTCAGCTCCTTTAATCTGTGGGTTATATAAATAATTGCTACATTCTTCTCTTTCAGAATACGAATCTGCTCAAACAGTGCATCTATTTCGTGTTCGGAAAGAGAGGATGTAGGCTCATCCATTACCACAAGCTTTGCATTTTGTGAAATTACCTTTGCAATCTCAATCATCTGCTGCTGTGCTGCATTTAAATAACCAGCAATTTCCGTTGCTTTCAGATTCACCTTCATAAAATCCAAAATTTTCTGGGTTTCTTTATTCATTCTTGCTTTATCCAGCAAGCCGTTTTTCTTTCTCATTTCACGACCGAGCCACACATTTTGCGCCACGGTCAAATCCTTTGCAATACTAAGCTCCTGATGAATTACTGCAATTCCGGCATGAATAGCCTGCTGCGGTGCCGTAAAATTCATCTCTTTTCCTTCAAATATCACTTTTCCTTCTGTCGGTGTATAGACGCCCGAAATAATTTTAATCAATGTAGATTTTCCGGCACCGTTTTCACCAACCAATGTATGTACTTCGCCCGGATAAAAATCCGCAGACACATCCGTCAGTGCCTTTACGCCCGGAAATACCTTACTTATATTTTTTACTTGTAAAATCGGTTCCATATTTTTTACCTTATGCCCTTTTGCATGTTAATACATTTCTTAATATAAAAAGTTGTCCAAGCAGATAAGAACCTACCCGGACAACTTCCTACTCTTCGAAATAATTCCTACCCAATTTGCTTAAAACAATTATTCAGCAGCATTTTCTTCGGTAATGATATACGGCTCAATAAAGATTTCAGACTGTGTTACAGAGCCTGTTGTCATGTAGTTAATCATTTCATCAACAATTGTTGAACCAATCACCTTAGGATTCTGAGAAATTTCAGATACCCAGTATTTTCCGTTTTCTTCACTTAAGATAGCTTCTTTTGCTTCCGGGTTTCCATCAAATCCGATAATCTTACAATCAGAACCTGCTGCCTTAATAGATGCTAAAGCACCTGTCGCTGCCGGATCGCCTACGCAGAATACTGCTGCCACTTCCGGATTGGTTGTCAAAATGTTTTCCATAATCTTCTGTGCTTCATTTGCATCACCCTTGTAGTCATAACCGGATAATACAGTACGGTTTGCACCTTCCAATACTGCCAATGCACCATTTTCTCTGTCAATACAGGAAGAAATGGATGCATATCCGATAATTGCAACGGTATCACCATCTTCAGATAAACGAAGCAGCTCCTGTCCGCCAAGCTCACCACCTTTATAGTTGTCTGTACCTACGAAGCAGTTAATTGCATCGGACTCAGATGTACAGTCAAAGGTAAACATTGCCACACCGTCTGCATCTGCATTTTCAATTGCAGGTTTTACGCCTGCTGCATCGTTGCAGGCAAGTGCAATTGCCTGGCATCCGTCCGCTGTCAGAGTTTCCACTTTCTGTGTTGCAATTACAGGATCAAGACTTGCATCCAATACTGAATAAGAACCGATTCCCTTTGCTTCACACTCAGCTTCAATACCCTGCTGAATCAACTGATAAAAGGTATGCTCGAATGAACCGACTACAAAGCCAAATTT
>JAZNIP010000126.1:0-2895 GCA_045577575.1 Lachnospiraceae bacterium
AGCTACGCACCGGAGCACTTGTATGCTTTTGGTGAAGCTAGGGGGAGTTCATTATCATGCGCAGAAAGAGGCATATCGGTTTGGTAATCATACATTGACGGAGAATACTTGGAATTTGTTAAATTCTGTGTATAACACAGCAACGTCCGGACAGGGATGTCCGGACGAATTGCGTGTGGGCATGGATGCGAATAAGCAATGGTTGCGTACGGTTTCAAAATGTAAATCAGAATTGTTACAAATTCCGTATTCGTAGTCCGTATGATTACCAAACCGATATGCCGTCGTATCTATGCATGATAATTTTTAAAATTTCTATTTACCTATTCATCACCTTTACCATATCCTCCGGCAGTTCTGCGACAAATTCCATCCGCTTTTGTGTTATAGGGTGGCGAAAGCAAAGTTTGTAGGAGTGCAGTGCCTGTCTTGAAATCAGGCTCATATCACCGCCATACAAATCATCTCCCAGGAGAGGATAGCCCATAGATGCCATGTGTACACGAATCTGATGAGTGCGTCCGGTTTCCAGATGCAATGATAAAAGTGTAGCTGCTTTGGTTTCGCAGAGCTTTTTGTAATGTGTAACGGCGGTTTCACCGTTTTCGTAATCAATAAAACGCTCAATGGTAGAGCCGGGCTTTCTGCCGATTGGCTTGTTGATAATGCCGGAATCAGAGAGCGCGGAGATGTCGGGCGAGGTAACGGATGGGTGGCGTGGTACGATTGCCAGATATTCCCGTGAAAGCTCACGTTTGGCAACCGCGGACGATAAAATGCCGGCACTGACAGCATGCTTGGCAATGACGGTAAGACCGGTAGTGTCTCGGTCGAGTCGGTTGACACAACGAAATACAAAGGGAATGCTTTGGCTGTGATAATAATGCATAACAGCGTTGGCCAATGTATTTTCGTAATTATTCTGGGAAGGGTGAACCGGCATATCAGCAGGTTTATGAACGACCAGAATATCTTCATCCTCATAGCGAATGTCAAGAGGCAGAGGTACGGGGATGATTTTTTCAGAGCTTTCATTTTCAATCAAGCGGACAGTAAGAGTATCTTCCGGCTGAAGACGATAATTGACATATTCCCATCGTCCGTTAATTAAAATGCTCTCGGGTATTTTTTTTAATGCAATAATGTTAGAAGCAGAAAAACCCATAGACCGTAAATAGCGGTCTATGGGTATATTTTTTTCGTTATGGGTAATTGGATAAGTAAAAATACGTTCCATAATTACTCGGATTTCACTTCTTTCCAAAGTTCATTGTAAAGCTCGTCGGCTTCTGTTCCCAGATAGGAGAAGGTCTCCAGATTGTCATATTGAGATAAATCCGGGAATGCAATCGGAGAATTTTTGATATCCTCATCCTCGATTAATTCGCGGGCCCCTTCGTTTGGAGTAGAGTAGGTAATGTATTCAAAATTTTTCAGGGCAATTTCCGGACGGCACATATAGTCAATGAATTTTTCTGCATTTTCTTTGTTTGGTGCATTTTTTGGAATCACCCAGGAATCAATCCATACGTTTGTGCCTTCCTTCGGAATGACATATTCCAGATTCTCATTTTCACGCTGTGTGTAGATTGCTTCGCCGGAGTAAATAACACCGAGAGCTGCTTCGTCACCAATCATTTTATCACGTACCTGATCGATAACATATGCCTGTACGAGAGGCTTTTGTGCGATTAAAGTCTCTTTTGCCGCATTTAATTCAGCTTCGTCTACAGAATTCATGGAAGCACCGTTTCGTTTCAAGGCAACCATGAATGCGTCGCGCACGGAATCCTGCATTAAAATGTTGTCGGCATATTTTTCGTTCCACAGGATATCCCAAGAGTCAACCGGCTCCTCAACCATTGTTTTGTTGTAAAGAATACCAACTGTGCCCCAACAGTAGGGTACGGAATATTCGTTTGTAGGGTCAAATTCTTTAGATTGTTCAAAGTACTGCTTACCGATATATTCCTTAGCATTCGGGACATTGTCAAAGTTAATTTTTGCAAGCAAATCATTGTCAATCATTTTCTGAATCATGTAATCGGAAGGGCAGACAACATCATATTGGGAAGCACCTGCTTCTACCTTAGGATACATAATCTCATTTGTCTCAAATTCATCGTAAATAACCTTGATACCGGTTTCTTCTTCGAAGGAAGTCAATACATCAGGGTCTACATATTCGCCCCAGTTGTATACGACAACTTCTCCGTTATCGCCACCTTTTGAACCGCAGGCAGTGAGTGCGAGAGTGCTTATGGCAAGCATAAGCAGAGTTAAAAGTTTTGTTTTCATAATAGCAAAGTGCCTCCTCATAAAAGTTTTTATAATGCATTATCTTTTTTTACTGCTTTTTTCTCGGCAGGGGTCCTGTTTACAAGAAAGAGCAGAATCAAAACCGTTACAAAAATCAAAGTAGAAAGGGAATACATTTCCGGCTTGATGCCTTTTTTGACCTCGGTGTAAATTTTGGTAGATAAAGTATCAACACCTGGTCCCTTCGTAAAGTGTGTAATAATAAAATCGTCCAGTGACATAGTAAATGCCATCAGAAATCCTGATAAAATACCGGGCAGAATATCCGGAAATACAACCTTAAAAAAGGCTCTTATGTGGGATGCGCCCAAA
Source organism: Lachnospiraceae bacterium (assembly GCA_045577575.1). Taxonomy (GTDB): domain Bacteria; phylum Bacillota; class Clostridia; order Lachnospirales; family Lachnospiraceae; genus VSOB01. The sequence continues at coordinate 2,632 of JAZNIP010000126.1, forward strand.
TCCAGTGCTGCTTCATAAATGCTTGGGTTTAACTGTTTCATGCGCGGCATGACGCTGAGTATGACATACGGGATATTAAACGTAATATGTGAGAGTAAAATTGTCATAAATCCGAAACGAAGCCCCAGTGTGATAAATAGCAGCATCAAAGAGATACCGGTTACAATATCGGCATTTAACATCGGAATGTTGGTAATTCCCATAATCAGTGCCCGATTTCTGCGCTTCATCGCCTGTAAGGAGATACAGGCAATTGTACCGATA
>JAZNIP010000127.1:0-2508 GCA_045577575.1 Lachnospiraceae bacterium
TCCCGCAAAATTCTGCCTCTGTGCTGCAATGACTGCTACAATCGCCCTACAGACAAGCTCTACTACACCACCCATTGTAGGAATCAGCGCATAACCGCACCCTTGTAAAATATTTCGGTAAATGAAAATCATCCCAAGCGGTATAAAGCAACTTCCGCAAAGGAACAGATATATTGTTGCATAGCCTTCTATCTCTGCCAGATTTTCCGAAACAAACATGGCAATCAAATGATGCTTAAACAGCATAATCAATCCGAATACAACAACTGAATAAATCGCCGATATCCAGAATGCATACCATGCGCCCTGACGGATTCTGTCATGCGCATTGACCCCGCGGTTCTGTCCGGCATAGGTTGCCATTGTCATACCCATCGCTAAAAACGGCTGTGTTACAAGCTGTTCTACCTTAGATGCCGCCGTATACGCAGCCACTGCAAGAGAGCCGAGCATATTCAGCGCAGCCTGTACCATAATCGTGCCTATCGCCGTAATGGAAAACTGAATCGCCATCGGAAAGCCAATGGAAAATTCTACCTGCATCAAATGTCCGTCTATTGCAAAATGACGTTTTTCCAGCTTAAGCACATCTATTTTTTTTGCTACATAAATCACACACAGAATACCGGAAAGTCCCTGAGAAACTACCGTCGCCCATGCTGCACCTGCCACTCCCATTTTAAAATTAACAATAAACACAAGGTCAAGTACAATATTTGTTAACGCTGCAACAATCAGAAAATACAACGGTATCTTACTGTTTCCTACCGCACGCAGAATACTCGCCATCAGATTATATAAAACCGTACAGCACATACCGCCGCAGATAATCAGAATATAAGTTTTCGCCATGGAAAAAATATCCTCCGGTGTCTGCATCAGCCGTAAAAGCTCATCCATTCCAAGCATACTGACTGCCGTCATCACCACTGTCGCAAGCACGGATAAAACTGCTGCTGTTCCAAAGCTGCTTTTTACCCCTTCCATATCTCCCGCGCCAAAGCGCTGCGAGGTCAAAACTGTAAAACCGGTTGTCAGCCCCTGCATAAAGCCCAGAATCAAAAACATAATCGTTCCGGTGGAGCCTACTGCCGCCAGTGCCTTTACCCCTACAAACTGACCGACAATAATCGTATCTACCATATTATATAACTGCTGAAATATATTACCAATAACAAGCGGCACAATAAATTTCATAATCAGTCCGAGCGGCTTTCCCTTCGTCATATCAAGTTCCATAAAAACACCTCCGTTTGTATGCCCCTCTCGCACAATCTCCCTGCAATATTATAACAGATTTCCATTGAAAGAAAAGGGGTTATATGGTATCATAAATGCAACAAATACAACAGAGGAGGATTCCAAGTGACTGCAAAAGAATGTATCAAAGAACGTAGAAGTATCCGCAAATTTAAGGACACTAAAATCGATCATCAGCTCCTTGAAGAAATCATCGAAACTGCATCTTATGCTCCAAGCTGGAAGCATACACAGATTGTCCGCTATGTTGCCGTTGAAGGTGCTTTAAAGGATAAGATTGGCAGTGAATGCACACCTATGTTCCCTAACAACGGAGTCATTATTCAGAATGCTCCTATGTTAATTGCCGTTACGGTTATCAAGGGCAGATGCGGCTATGAAAGAGACGGTTCCTTTACAACCCCTCGTGGTGATTCCTGGCAGATGTTTGATGCCGGTGTTGCTTCCCAGACCTTCTGTCTGGCTGCTCACGAGCATGGTATCGGTTCTGTTATTATGGGAATCTTTGACGGAGATGCTGTTTCCGCCTTATTAGAGATTCCGGAAGACAGAGAGCTTGTTGCTCTTATTCCGATTGGTTATCCGGACGAAGCACCTGTTGCTCCAAGAAGAAAAGCAGTTGCTGATTTAGTATCTTATAAAGAAATATAATATGAAAAAATCGGAGGAATCCTATTCCTTCGATTTTTTATGCAAATACAGACAAAGGAGATTATGACAGCATGAGACATCTTATGAGTCCGCTTGATTTTTCAACGGAAGAATTGGACAAACTTTTCGATTTAGCAAATGATATGGAAGCTCACATGGACAAATATGCCCATGTATGCGCAGGAAAAAAACTTGCAACCTGCTTTTATGAACCGAGTACCAGAACCCGCCTCAGCTTTGAGGCCGCTATGCTCAATTTAGGCGGAAGCGTACTGGGATTTTCCGATGCCGGTTCCTCTTCCGCTTCCAAAGGAGAAAGCGTTTCTGACACAATTCGTGTTATTTCCGGTTATGCAGATATCTGTGCCATGCGCCATCCAAAGGAAGGTGCTCCGTACGTTGCTTCCATGCACGCTTCCATTCCGGTCATCAACGCCGGTGACGGTGGCCACAACCATCCAACCCAGACACTGACTGACCTTTTGACTATCAAACGCACCAAACAGCGTTTTGATAATCTCACCATTGGTCTTTGCGGCGACCTGAAATTTGGCCGTACCGTACATTCTCTCGTAGAAGCAATAAGTCGGAGGCCAA
>JAZNIP010000128.1:0-5907 GCA_045577575.1 Lachnospiraceae bacterium
ATACCTCATGAAGAACGGTTGCATTGCAAAACAGTCCTTCTCCCTTGTGCAGAATATATTTTTCTGTTCCTGCGGAGGCGGAAACTGCTCCTTCGGTAACAATAAATAATTCCAGCTCATTGTGCCAGTGCCAGCTACAGCCATGCGTTGCAAGATTATCATGGTAGATGGCAATGGGAAAGGCAATATTGCCATGGGTGAGCAGCTCGCGCCCTTGTGGATCTGTTGTGATAGTGCAATCCGGTATAATCATATAAACACTTCCTTGACGATTTTGTACTATATTTTGGCGATTATATTCTATGTACAATCATTTTCTGGTGATATAATGATATCACAAAAAATCAGGAAGGGAAAGAAAATGATAAATTTGTTGTTGGCAATCATATATATGGCATTTGTCAGTCTGGGATTACCTGATGCGTTGCTCGGTTCTGCCTGGCCGGTTATGTATCGGGAGTTTGGGGTTCCGGTCTCTTATGCCGGTATTATATCGACAATTATTGCGGCCAGTACAGTTGTATCAAGCTTGCAAAGTGACCGCATGACAAAGAGGTTTGGAACGGGAAAGATAATGGTGGTAAGCGTGGCAATGACAGCGGTGGCTTTAGCAGGCTTTTCGGTGAGCAATTCCTACTGGCTTCTTTGTGTAATTGCCATACCCTATGGGCTGGGAGCAGGAAATGTGGATGCATCCTTAAATAATTATGTAGCACTGCACTATGCCAGCAGACATATGAGCTGGCTTCACTGTATGTGGGGATTGGGAGCGTCTATAGGACCGTATATTATGGGATATGCGTTGACCGGTGGACAAGGATGGCAAAGCGGCTATCGTTATATAGTATGGATTCAGATTGCGCTTACCGTTATCTTGATGCTTGCGTTGCCTTTATGGAAAAGAGCATTTCCGACGCAGAAGGCAGTCGATACCGGTAACGGAAAGGATGGAGAAAAAGAGAAAGAAAAACAGGAAAAGATATTATCGTTAAAGGAAATCTTTGCTATAAACGGTGCAAAGGAAATCATGCTTATGTTTTTCTGTTATTGCGCCATTGAACAGACCGCAGGACTATGGGCCAGCAGTTATCTTACGCTCGGAAAAAATGTTTTGCCGGAGATTGCTGCCGGATTTGCAAGTATGTTTTTTTATGGAATTACGGCGGGAAGAGCCGTCAGCGGATTTTTGACAATAAGATTTGATGACAAAACGATGATACGAATGGGAGAAGGTTTGATTGCAGCGGGAATTTTGCTATTATTTTTGCCATTTGGAGAAAAGGCTGCACTGGCAGGGCTCATTATGACGGGAGTAGGCTGTGCACCGATTTATCCTTGCGTCATTCATTCTACACCGGAATATTTTGGAGCAGATAAATCACAGGCGGTGATTGGCGTACAGATGGCATGTGCATATGTAGGGATCTGTCTTATGCCGCCGGTGTTTGGAGTTTTGGCAGAGTATGTCAGTATTCATCTGTTTCCGGTGTATTTGCTTGTGTTGCTTGGTCTGATGTTTTGGATGCATGAGCGGCTGCAGAGAAAACACAGCGGTAGCTTGTGAATTTGGGAGAATGTTAATATGAAAAAAACGGATTTACATATACATAGTAGCTATAGTGATGACGGAGAGTTTTCACCGCATCAGCTAGTAAAAATGTGCAAAGAGGCAGGAATTGAACGGATGGCAATTGCCGACCACAATACGGTCAGAGGCTGTAAAGAAGCAATAAAGGCGGCAAAGGCAGAAGGCATTCAATGTATTCCTGCCATTGAGATAGATTGTGTTTGGAATGATATGGATTTTCATGTGCTTGGCTATGGGATAGACATTGATTCGGAAGATTTTGCACGGATTGAAAGTAATGTCAGAGAGCAACGGGTACAGGCATCTAAGGAAATGCTGATAAAAACGCAGAAAATGGGGTGGGAGGTATCAGAGGATGAAATGCAGAAGCTTTCTGAGAGCAGCTATTGGAAGCTGTGTTGGACAGGGGAGATGTTTGCAGAGGTGCTACTGGGAAAGGAAGAATATAGAGACCATGAGCTGCTTATGCCGTATCGAGAGGGCGGCGAACGGTCGGACAATCCTTGTGTAAATTTTTATTGGGATTATTATTCACGGGGGAGACGCTGTTATGTGGCGATACAATATCCATCACTGAAACATATAGTTGACATAATACATAATAGTGGCGGATATGCGGTGTTGGCACATCCGGGAGTCAATTTAAAAGGAAAAGAGCATTATCTGGAAGAAATTGTTTCGCTGGGATTGGATGGAGTAGAAGTATACAGCAGCTACCATACAAAAGCACAGGTCGATTATTTTTACAGAGAAGCACAGCGCCTGGGGTTGCAAATGACATGCGGCAGTGACTTTCATGGGAAAATAAAACCATCGGTTAGACTGGGAGAAATGACTTGACATTTCTCCGATTGTTTGTTATTTTATGATTACTTTTTAAATATACTTTAAAAAGTAATTTTCAAAACTATTAAATAAATTTATGGAAGAAAAAATCAGATGCAGGGAGAGGAATTGTGAGCGGCGAAAAGAAGGCACATTTTCAAAAAGTAAAAGAAGAAAATAAAAGATTAATCCGAAATTTACTACTGAAAAAAGAGGGATTGGGAATTTCCAATCTGGCTCGGGAATCCGAATTGAGCTACCCTACGGTAGCATCCTTAATCAGTGAATTGATGAAAGAAGGACAGGTGAACATTTTGGAGGAGGCGGAGAGCTGTGGCGGAAGGCCCGGGCTTCGTTATGCATTAAATCCGGAGTATAGGCAGGGGCTTGTACTGGTTTTGATGGCGGAGGGACTTCATGGAGTTGTTTATGATGCCTGTGGAAAGGTTATAAAGGAATATAGAAGAGAGGTTTCTTCGGATTTAACAGCAGAGCAGCTTGTAGCAGAAATTGCCGGTATTCAGGCAGAAAACAGCAATCTGACAGACATTGCACTTGGGATTCCGGGAGCGGTACATGAGCATGAGATTACTCATTTACCACGATTTCCGCATCTGCTGGGAAGTGAATTGGCGGAACGGATAAAAGGGAAAACAAAGGCATCCTTTTGTCTGGAAAATGATTTGAATGCAATTGTACTCACTGAGGTAAATGAGTATCGTGATTTTGCCCATATTGCGTGGATTGAAGGCTGTATCGGTGTGGGAATCGTGTTGAACGGTCAGGTAATTAAGGGGAGTCAGGGATATGCCGGAGAAGTGGACGGATTGTTTGTGGATGGGGAGGCAGAGTGTATTCGTTTGGCAAAATGTATTGTGGCACTAACCTGTGTACTAAATCTGCCTCATGTTTTTGTATCGGGCAGAATCTATGAGGCTGAGTTGATTGCCCGGGCACTACGGGAGGTGGAAAAGTGTATTCCGAAGGAGCGGATTCCGCAGATTCATATCGTAGAGGATGTTCAGGGGTTATGTCAGAGGGGGCTTTGGAAAAGAATTTTACAAAAATGGAAAAATGAAATATAGAAAACAGGGGAGTATTAATAAAGGGGAATATAAATGAACAGAAAAAAGAAAATACATGATATTATGAAAATTTCCATTCCGCTGATGATTCAGGGACTGGTATTTCAGCTACAGTCCTTGACGGATAAGGCGTTTTTAGGGAATCTCGACACACGATTTGTTTCTGCGGTGGGTGCTGCACAGATGCCATACTTTGCTATGTCGGAAAGCATGGTCGCCATCTGTCTTGGAGTTGCTATCATCACTGCAAATTTAGTGGGTGCGGGAAAAAAGGATGGCATATCAAGATATGTTAAAAGTGCATCCTTTTTTGGAACTATTTTAGGTTTGGGACTGTTTTTCTTTTGGATGTCGGGGGCTCATTCTGTGCTTGCCGCATTCAAGGTGGACGAAGCTGTTATCGGTTATGGAGTGCAGTACATACAGATTTGTGCAGGCTTTTTCCTGGTTTTGGGAATTGACGCTGCTTTGCAGGCAGCTCTTACGGGACAGGGCGAGACAAAGATCATCATGTATGCTGGCATGCTAAAGGTAGGATTAAACATTGTACTGTCGTGGATTCTTATATTCGGACATTTTGGATTTCCGGCACTGAATGTGGCAGGTGCGGCAATCGGTACGCTGCTTTCCAATCTGTTTTCCTTTTTTTGCCTTCTGATTTATTGCTGTCATAAAAAGAAAGAGGAATTCAAGCTGTTTGTATGGGATAAGGAGTATTTGGATTTTAGAACTTACGGACAGATGATAAAGCTTGGAATTCCTGCCGGTATGGAAGTGTTTTTGTGGCATGGTTCCAATTTGATTTTAGTTCGGTTTATCAACAGCTTTAGCTATCTGGATATGGCGGTTTATACCCTTGTATTCGGAATGCAGTGTTTTGTTATTGTTTTCTTTGGAAGCAATTCAAAGGCAGCAATGACATTAATCGGACAGTGCATCGGTGCGGGAGAAGGAAAGCGGGCAGATCGTTATTTTAATATTACGTTGGTATTAAATTTGCTTATGATTTCGATATTTACGCTGTGCTTCTTTTTGTTTCCTGAGAGGCTGTTACATATTTTTTCGGGAGATGAGGAAGTGCTGAAGACAGGTGTTTTCTATTTGAAGCTGGCAGGTGTCATTGTATTTCCTCAGAGCATGAATATCCTGTGCGGAAATGCGATTAGAGCTCATGGCGATACAAAGTGGATGCTGTATTCCCAGATTCTGGGTTCGATAGAGGTGGTGGGATTGTCCGTTGTTTTTATCGAATGGGCTGGAATGGGAATTATCTCGATTTATATTACCTTGTTTTTGGATGAGGCAATAAGAGGCAGCATTAATTATTTCTATTACAAGAAAAAATACGGAAAAGCAGAGGGCGTAATTCAAGGGAAAACTTTCAAAAGTGTTTGACAGAATAGAAATAATGTGATACAGTAACTGAGTATGATACAGAACAACCAAGCAGAGTATCCACTCTCACCTTGCGGCAAGCGGGCTTCAAGCGTTTAAAGTTCTGATACATGATACCATAGTTGGTAGTTTGTGTACAGAGATTTTAGGTGGATAGTTATGCTATCCACTTTTTTTATGTGCACTCCGCAGCAAGGAAGCTCTGCTGACGCAGACTGCTCCGGCACGGGGCGGCAAAGCCGCCATAAGAGCACTTCGCAGCAAGGAAGCTCTGCTGACGCAGGCTGCTCCGGCACAGGGCGTCAAAGCCGCCATAAGAGCACTCCGCAGCAAGGAAAACTGCATAAGTGTGCACCACATATTTTAGGAGGTATAGGACCATTAGCGATTTAATGATTAATGAACAAATTAGAGACAGAGAAGTGCGTGTCATTGGAGAAGACGGTGAGCAGTTGGGTGTCATGTCTTCCAGAGAGGCGATGAGATTGGCAGAAGAGGCAGGTCTTGATTTAGTAAAGATTGCACCGACAGCGAAGCCTCCGGTATGTAAAATTGTGGATTACGGTAAGTTCAAATATGAGCAGACCAGAAAAGAAAAAGAAGCTAAGAAAAAACAGAAGACAATTGATGTCAAGGAGATTCGTCTGTCTCCCAATATTGATACCAATGATTTAAACACAAAAGTAAATGCGGCCAGAAAATTCCTGACAAAGGGAGACAAGGTGAAGGTTACTTTGCGTTTCCGTGGTCGTGAGATGGCTCATATGGCAAACAGCAAGCACATCCTGGATGATGTGGCACAGCAGCTTTCTGATATCGCGGTAGTAGAGAAAGCACCGAAGGTAGAAGGAAGAAGCATGACAATGTTTTTAACTGAGAAGCGTTAGTTCGTACAGTTAAAATATAGAGTTGATTACAGATTATATTGATAGGAGGAATGTAGCTATGCCAAAAATGAAGACAAGCAAAGCAGCAGCAAAACGTTTTAAATTAACAGGAACAGGTAAGTTAAAG
>JAZNIP010000129.1:0-3591 GCA_045577575.1 Lachnospiraceae bacterium
GTACCGCTTGGTTCTCCGTCATCACTGCATCGTTCTGTTGCCGCATTTTCTCCCAAAATAAAAGCAAAGCAATTATGTCTGGCATCATAATATTTTTTACGGACAGTCTCAATAAAGGCAATTGCCTCTTCCTCTGTCTCCACCGGTGCCAACGTAGCAATAAACCGCGACTTCTTTTCTACGATTTCACCGTATCCCTCTTCTGTTATTATGCGATAGCTTTCTATCCGGCTCAATTTTTCCATTTGTCTGCTCCAAAATAAAATCCTGCTTTTTAGCATAACAGGTTTTTATAAAAAATAAAAGAACTTCTCTGTTATTTTACAAGAACCTGCTTCTCTACAGTCCACTTTTCACCATCGGAATAAAAGCCCATGAAAGTGTTAAGAATTCTTAATATTACAGAAAATCCTTTATTTACCACACGCTTTTTGATATACTATTAAATGAATTTTTCCAATGGGAGGCATGATTCATGAACTATGGAAAGAAAGGAATCCGAAAGAAACAAAAGGAGCTCCAATCTACTTCAACCAAATGGGGACGTAAGCTAACCCTTTTTATAACCAAAACAATCCTTGTTGCCCTGATTGCTGTAACAATCATCGGTGCCAGTATGGGACTGGGTGTCTTTAAAGGAATTCTAAGCTCCGCCCCCGATATATCCCGCATTGATGTATCACCAAGCGGTTTTTCTACCTTTGTATATGACTCGGAAGGACATCAGTTAGCCAAGCTGGTTGCTGCCGACAGTAATCGTATCCCGGTTACGATGCAGCAGATTCCGGAAAATCTGGCACATGCATTTGTTGCCATTGAGGATGAGCGTTTTTATGAGCATAACGGTATTGATATCAAGGGTATTATCCGTGCCGGTGTCATTGCCATCAAAAACCGCGATTTATCACAGGGTGCAAGTACCATCACACAGCAGCTTTTAAAAAATAACGTGTTCGAGGGTTGGACAAGTGAAACGACCATCGAAAAAATCAAACGTAAAATTCAGGAACAGTACCTTGCGCTTGAGCTGGAAAAGGTCATGGACAAGGACAAAATTCTGGAAAATTATATGAATACCATTAACTTAGGTCAGAATACGCTGGGGGTACAGGCTGCCTCTCTTCGCTATTTCGGCAAGCCGGTTTACGAGTTAGAGTTGTCTGAGTGTGCGGTTATTGCTGCCATTACTCAAAATCCGTCCCGCTATAACCCCATTTCTCATCCGGAAGAAAATGAAAAGCGTCAGAAAACCGTGCTCTCACATATGCTTGAGCAGGGTTATATCACACAAAACGAATACGATGAGGCAATTGAAGACGATGTATATGCCCGCATTCAGACAGTCAATGAAGAATCTGAAGAGGATTCCGTATATACATACTTTGTGGATGCGCTCACCGAGGATGTATTATATGACCTTGTCAATGTAGCCGGTTATAATGAAACACAGGCATACAATCTGTTATACAGTGGCGGTTTAAGTATTTATGCGACACAGGACAGTGCAATTCAGAGAATTTGTGATGAAGCCTTTTCCAATCCGGACAATTTTCCGGAAAACACAAAGTGGCTTTTAAACTATGAGCTTTCCATTGAAAAAGCAAACGGTGACATCGAGAACCATAGCTCCGAAATGTTCAAAGCATACTTTAAGCAGGAAAAAAGCACCTTTAATATGCTTTATGCTTCACAGGAAGAAGCTCATGAGGCAATTAAAATCTATAAAGAAGCAGTCATGTCTGCCGGAGATACTGAAATCGGCGAAAAGATTTCTATTACTCCACAGCCACAGGTCACCATTACCGTACAGGATCAGGCTACCGGCTATGTCATGGCAATGGTCGGCGGACGCGGTGCCAAAGAAGCCAGTCGTACCTTAAACCGTGCGACAGATGCCATGCGACAGCCGGGTTCTACCTTTAAGGTAGTCTCTACCTATGCTCCTGCACTTGACAGCGCAGGACTGACGCTTGCAAATGTATACAATGATGCTCCTTTTAATTACGCAGACGGCAGACCGGTTTCCAACTGGTACGGCGATGAATATCGCGGACTTTGTTCACTTCGCGATGGTATTCGGGATTCTCTAAATATCATTGCAGTCAAAACACTGACCCAGATTACACCGCAGCTTGGCTATGATTATCTGATTAACTTCGGCTTTACTACCATCAAAGACCGCTACGAAGTAAACGGACAGATTTTTACTGATATCCACCAGTCTCTTGCTTTAGGTGGTATTACCATCGGTGTTACAAACGAAGAATTGAATGCCGCTTATGCAGCCATTGCTAACGGCGGTACCTACTATAAACCTACGCTTTATACAAAGGTTGTGGATCATGACGGAAAACTGATTTTGGATAATTCCAAGCCGGAAAGTCATCGTGTTATCAAGGAAACAACTGCATTTCTGCTGACAGATGCCATGCAGGACGTTGTCACCTCAGGCACCGGTGGTTCCGTCAACTTCGGAAATATGGCAATTGCAGGCAAAACAGGTACTACATCTGATTACAATGACGTATGGTTTGCCGGATACACCCCTTATTATACGGCTACCACATGGGCCGGCTTTGATAATAACGTCAAGCTGACCGGTGCCGAAAAGAATTTGGCAAAAACCTTATGGCGTGCCGTTATGGCAAAAATCCATGAAGAGCTGCCTAATCAGTCGTTTAACCGCCCATCGGGTATTGTCAGCACAACCGTATGCAGCAAATCCGGCAAGCTCCCGATTACCGGACTTTGCGATGCCACTTTGAAAAGTGAATATTTTACAGAAGGCACTGTTCCTACCGAAAGCTGCGATGTGCATTATTCCGGTATGGTTTGTGCATATAGTATGCTTCCTGCTACTGACGACTGTCCGTTTAAAGTACCAGGTACGTTGGAACTGATACCACCGGAGGACACCTCTTTGGGTGGCAACGCTCAAACCGCTCCTACTGCCCCTGCCGGCGATCCTGCTACCGACCCGTTGCAGACCGGTGATGCGGCTCTGTTAGAAAGCAACGTGGAAAAATGTCCTCATAATATTGAGTTCTATTTACAGCCGGATGCAGAAGCCATCGTAGAGCAGCAGCGATTGGAAATGCAGTTAAATGCATTACAGGCAGGCATCCTTCTGCCGGAAAGCATTACCAATCCTGACAGTGTAAACGATACCGGTCAGATTTCCGGTATCCCGGGGCTTTCTACACCGATTACGGGAACGGAATAGATAATAATTTGGTTTGTAATCTAATATGGGCAGAAACAATCACATTTTCTGCCCATTTACGTTACAAACAAAATTCCCCCCTGGCTTCGCCAAAGGAATGCAAACACTCCGGCGCAGCTAGGGGATTTCAAGGGATTTCAGGTTATTCCTATACTGTCTCATCTCCTCCTCTGAAAAAGAATCCATAACCATTTGTATTTCGTCTATTATGTATTCTCTTTCCTTTGGCAAATAAGCTGATAAAGGATAAAATGCAAGCTAAAGGAGATGATAAACTTGAGAAAAAATATTCAATCTATTCAACGCTGTACCACTGTATCAACTTTACAGAAAATTTTAGGTGGCAAATGGAAAATTGAAATTCTTTA
>JAZNIP010000130.1:0-6481 GCA_045577575.1 Lachnospiraceae bacterium
TCAGATTACACCGATTCAGCTTATGACTACGGCAGCATCCTTTGTAAACGGCGGATGTCGGGTGACACCTCATTTTGGAGTGAGAGAAGCGTCTCCCGAGGGAAAGACACTCAGACAGTTTCAATATTCAGAAAAAAAGAATATTGTCGGTCAGGATACTTCGGAAACAATGAAGATGATGCTGGAACAGGTTGTGGAAAATGGCGGTGGTAACAATGCATTTATTGAAGGCTATCGAATCGGCGGAAAGACAGCGACCAGTCAGACACTACCAAGAGGCAGCGGCAGATATATTTCTTCTTTTCTCGGGTTTGCTCCTGCAGATAATCCCCGGGTAATGGCACTTGTCATTATCAACAATCCGCAAGGTGTTTACTACGGAGGACAGATAGCAGCTCCGGTTGTAAAACAGCTTTTTGAAAATATTCTTCCTTATTTGGAGAGAATGGATTATAATAAACGGTAGTGCTTTTTTAGATTGAGTTAATAGAGAGGATAAAAGAGATGATAAAATATAGTGCAGTGGCAATACCGGTAATGATTGCATTTGCAATCAGCGTGATGATGGGACCGGTTATTATTCCTTTTTTGAGAAAGTTGAAAATCGGTCAGACAGAGCGAGAGGAGGGGCCGCAGTCGCACCTGAAAAAATCGGGTACTCCGACAATGGGTGGTATTTTGATTCTCAGCAGTGTGGTACTTACAGCGTTACCTTATGTCAGAGCTTATCCGAAAATCATACCGATTTTGTTTCTGACATTGGGCTTTGGATTGATAGGATTTTTGGACGATTATATTAAGGTTGTATTAAAACGTTCGCTCGGACTGACACCGGCGCAGAAGATGGCAGGACAGCTCGTTGTGACCGGAATTTTTGCATACTATCTTGTGAATTATACGGATGTAAGCCTGGCAATGAAAATTCCGTTCTTTCCGGAAAAATTTCTGGACTTCGGTATATTAAATATTCCGATTTTGTTCTTTGTGGTTATCGGTACGGTAAACGGAACAAACTTTACGGATGGTCTGGATGGATTGGCGAGCAGTGTGACGATTATGGTAGCGACATTTTTTACCGTGGTGGCAATTGGTACGGGAAGCGGAATTGAGCCGATTACCTGTGCGGTAGTAGGCTCGCTTCTTGGCTTTCTGTTGTTCAATGTTTATCCGGCACAGGTATTTATGGGAGACACCGGTTCTCTTGCGTTAGGAGGCTTTGTGGCAGCCTGTGCTTATATGATGCAGATGCCTTTGTTTATTGTGATAGTAGGCTTTATTTATCTGATGGAGGTGGTTTCGGTTATTTTACAGGTCGGATATTTTAAAGCAACCGGTGGAAAGCGTATTTTCAAAATGGCACCGATTCACCATCATTTTGAATTATGTGGTTGGTCGGAAACGAGAGTAGTAGCGGTATTTTCCATTGTTTCGGCAATCCTTTGTTTAATCGGACTGCTGGCTTTATAAGAGCACAAAGGAGTGGTTGATATGAATTTAGAGCAGAAAAAGGTACTGGTAGTCGGTCTCGGAATCAGCGGACTCGGGGCAGCAAAGCTTCTTGCCGGAGAGCGGGCAGAGCTTGTTTTGTTTGATGGCAATGAAAAATTGACAAAAGAAGAGGTAAGAAAACGACTTCCGGATGATATGGAAGCGGATATATATATAGGAAAGCTTCCGGAAGAGGTGGCAGAAACAGTACAACTGGTAGTAGTCAGTCCGGGAGTACCGACAGATACACCATTTATGGAGACCTTTCGGAGGCGGGAGGTGCCTATATGGGGAGAAATCGAGCTGGCATATCGTTTTACAAAAGGAAAGCTCATTGCCATTACGGGAACAAACGGCAAGACCACAACGACGGCATTGACCGGACAGATTATGAAGGACTATGCGGAAAGTGTATTTGTAGTAGGAAATATCGGAATACCGTACACACTGGAAGCGGAAAAAACGACAGAGGATTCCGTGACGGTTGCCGAAATCAGCAGCTTTCAGCTGGAAACCGTGCATGAGTTTAGACCGGATGTATCTGCTGTGTTAAATATTACACCGGATCATTTGGATCGACATCATACAATGGAAAATTATGTGGCGGTAAAGGAAAGCATTGCCCAAAATCAGAATAAGGAAAGTCGTTGTATTTTAAATTATGAGGATGAGTATACGAGGGCGTTCGGAGAGGTGACAACGGCAGAACCATTTTATTTCTCATCGGCGAGAAGGCTGGAACAGGGGGTATATCTGGAGGAAGAAGATATCTGGCTGGCAGACGGTGCGGAGCCGATTCGGCTTTTCAATATTCATGAGATGCAGTTATTAGGTATACATAATGTGGAAAATGTAATGGCAGCCATTGCAATGACCCATAGTATCGGAGTCCCGATAGAAAATATTGTTCGCACGGTGAAAGCGTTTCAGGCAGTGGAACATCGAATTGAGTATGTAACAACCAAAAAAGGTGTGGCATACTATAATGATTCAAAGGGAACGAATCCGGATGCCGCCATCAAGGGCATTCAGGCGATGAATCGTCCGACAATACTAATCGGGGGCGGTTATGACAAGGGCAGTCAGTATGATGAATGGATTGAAGCCTTTGACGGAAAAGTAAAATGGCTTGTTTTGCTTGGGCAGACGAGAGAAAAAATAGCAGAATGTGCAAGAGTGCATGGCTTTAGCAATATAATTCTGGCAGATACATTTGAGGAGACCGTCAGAATATGTGCGGAAAAAGCAGAAAACGGTGATGCGGTGCTCCTGTCACCGGCCTGTGCAAGCTGGGGAATGTTTCCGAACTATGAAGTCAGAGGAAAGATGTTTAAGGAACTTGTAAACAATCTGGAGGATTAGATTTGAGTCGGTTTTCAAGGAAGAAAAAACAAAAATCGGATCAATATTTTGATTACAGTCTGTTGTTTATTGTGCTTTTTTTGCTTGGTTTCGGAATGATAATGATTTATTCAACAAGCTCTTATGAGGCAAGCAAGGATTACGGTGATGCTGCCTATTATTTGAAAAAGCAGGCGATAGCAACAACGCTTGGAATTGCAGCAATGATTTTTACGGCGAATATTCCGTACCATTTTTGGGAACGTTTTGCCGTTCCCGGCTATGTGATTTCAGCGGTATTGATTTGTCTTGTTTTGACACCGATTGGTGTTGAGGTAAAAGGTGCAAGAAGATGGCTTGATTTCGGAATCGGTCTGCGTCTGCAGCCGGCAGAGATTGCAAAGCTGTGTATGATTTTATTTCTTGCCAGTATGGTCTGCCGAATGGGCAGGAGCATTCGCAGTATGAAAGGATTTACCGCAGTGCTTCTTGTGCCCGTACCTATCAGTCTGATGATTTGGAAGATTACGGACAATCTGAGTTCTGCAATTATTATTTTCGGAATTGCGGCTTTGATGCTGTTTGTATCCAGTCCGGATTATAAAAAATTTATATTGCTGGGACTGGCGGGAATTGTAATGGCGACAGGACTTGTCTATATGATTGCGCATGTGGCTCCGCAGGAGGGGCTCGGCTTTCGAGGTGAGCGTATTTTGGCATGGCTGGACCCGGAAGCATATGCCAGCGGCAAGGGGTTTCAGACGCTGCAGGCATTGTATGCCATCGGCTCCGGCGGAGTGTTCGGGAAAGGGCTCGGACAGAGTATGCAAAAGCTGGGCTTTATACCGGAAGCACAGAACGATATGATTTTTTCCATTATTTGTGAAGAGCTTGGGTTGTTTGGAGCAATTGCCATTATTTTATTGTTTTTATTATTGATTTGGCGATTTATGATTATAGCAAACAACGCGCCTGATTTGTTTGGTGCGTTGCTTGTGGTTGGTGTAATGGGGCATATTGCCATTCAGGTTATTTTGAATATTGCGGTTGTTACCAATACCATTCCGAATACGGGAATTTCGCTCCCGTTTATCAGCTACGGCGGTTCTTCCGTTATGTTTTTGCTGATAGAAATCGGACTGGTGCTCAGTGTATCGCATTCCATCCGTTTAAAGGAAGTGTAGAAGTACAAGGTACATAAAATCTACTTTGCCATAAGATAAAACAGGTGTTTTTAGTATGGCAGAGAAGGTGACATGGTGGATTTGATTCATATTTGTGGCGGATATCCGCTTTGCGGAGAATGTAGAGTACAGGGGTCTAAAAATGCAGTGCTGCCGATTTTGGCCGCTACGGTTTTGGTGGATGGAATTGTTACATTGGATAATTGTCCGCAGATAGCGGATGTTGAGTGTATGATAAAGCTGTTGCAAAGCATCGGATGCAGGGTGTGCAGAGAAGCACGGAAGATAACAGTGGATGCATGCGATATAACAGGTAGTCAAATGCCGGAGTCCTATGTATCCAGGATGCGCTCGTCGGTGATAATGATGGGGAGCATGCTTGGCAGAAAGAGAAAGGTCAGCATCAGTTATCCGGGCGGCTGTGTGATAGGAAAGCGGCCGATTGATATGCATTTGCGTGCGTTTATGCAAATGGGTATTTCATTGGAGGAGCAGGGCAATACCCTGACTGCCTGCGCCGGAGAACTGCATGGCAGTGAGATTGTACTGCCGTTTCCGAGTGTAGGTGCTACGGAAAATGTGATTCTGGCGGCGGTATTGGCAGAGGGAGAAACGATTATCCGCGGTGCGGCACGCGAACCGGAAATTGCATCCTTATGTGAGTTTTTACGGTGTGTGGGCGCAAAGATAACATGCATAGAGGACAGCTCCTGTATTCATATTTGTGGAGTGAAGAGGCTGCATTCGGGCAGTTTTCGAATTCCGCCCGACCGGATTGTGGCAGGTACTTATCTGCTTGGCTGTATGGCTGCCGGTGGTGAGATACATTTGTCAGAGGTGGAAAAAGAACCTTTGGAGGCAGTGTTAGAGGTTATTGAGAGGATGGGAGGAAGCCATACCTGCAAGGAAACCGACATTTTTCTCAAGGCACCAAAGCGACCGGAGGCGATACCGTACTTGAAGACAGAGGTGTATCCGGGCTATCCCACGGATTTGCAATCACCACTTTTGGCGGTGCTTGCATTGGCAGATGGCAAAAGCTGTGTGGAAGAGGATATTTTTGAGAACCGTTTTCGAGTAGTATCGGAGCTGGGCAGGATGGGGGCAGATATAATAACAGAAAAGAATCTTGCGGTTGTCAATGGTGTGAAGCGGTTACGGGCAGCGCATGTCAAAGCGGAAGAGTTGAGAGGCGGTGCAGCATTGTGTCTGGCAGCGTTGGCTGCAAAGGGAGAGACTTTGATTGAAAACCGCCATTTCATAGACAGAGGATACGAGGATTTAGAGAGAGACTTCCGAAGCCTGGGAGGCAGGATATGAAAAAGAAAACAGTAATACTGACGGCTGTAATTGCCGTGCTGCTGCTTGGACTTGGAGTGGCGGCAGCACAGGTGCTTCAGCATTATCGGGTTACAACGGTATATGTGGAAGGCAACATACATTATACAAATGAAGAAATCATGGATATGATTATGGAGGGCGAGCTGGGAGATAACTCCCTGTATCTGTCCCTGAAATATAAAAATAAGGGAGTGGAAGGTGTTCCCTTTGTACAGACGATGGATGTGGATATTCTTGCTCCGGATACGATTAAGATTACCGTATATGAGAAAGCTATGGCGGGATATATTGAGCATCTGGGCAGATATATGTATTTTGACAAGGATGGCATTGTTGTGGAGTCTTCAAAGGAACGTACAAGCGGTATTCCGCAGGTGACAGGACTTACCTTTTCCCATGTGGTGATGCATGAGAAGCTTCCGGTGGAAAATCCGGAGGTGTTTGAGGATATTCTCGATATTACTCAGCTTTTGAACAAATATGGGATTCAGGCGGACAAAATACGCTTTGACAAAACCATGCATAAGACCTTATACTTCGGAGAGGCGAGGGTCAGTCTCGGGGCAAATGACAATATCGGAGAAAAAATTATGAAGCTGAAAGCAATTTTACCGGAGCTGTCGGGCAAAAAGGGGCTTTTGCGAATGGATAATTATTCAGAGGAAGTGCAGAATATTACTTTTGAGGTCGATGAAGAGTAGAAAAGCGATGAAAAAGTAGAAAGAAAATGAAAAAATCAGTTGATTAATTGTGTGAAAAATAATATTATAAAATATATGGAGTTTATAAGGGGCCATAAAGGAGGACATACCTTTGTTAGAAATTAAGACAAACGATGCTGAATCTGCAGCCAAAATTATCGTAGTAGGTGTTGGCGGAGCAGGTAATAATGCTGTAAATAGAATGATTGATGAAAACATTGACGGAGTAGATTTTATCGGCGTCAATACGGACAAGCAGGCGTTGCAGCTTTGCAAGGCGCCAAAGCTGTTACAGATTGGTGAGAAGCTGACGAAAGGACTCGGTGCAGGTGCGAAACCGGAAATCGGTGAGAAGGCTGCAAAGGAAAACATAGAAGAGATTACAAATGCACTAAAGGGTGCAGATATGGTATTCGTTACCTGTGG
>JAZNIP010000131.1:0-3994 GCA_045577575.1 Lachnospiraceae bacterium
ATAAAAGATTCTTTGAGCCGTGACCAGTTTAGGCTATATCAGTTGATTTGGAAACGATTTGCGGCAAGTCAGATGACACCGGCTAAATATGAAACGACTTCCGTTAAAATCGCTGCGGGAACTCACTATTTTACAGTAGCAGCGTCCAAGCTGGTATTTGAAGGCTTTATGAGTGTCTATACCGATGATGAGGATGAGAAACAGGACAATAATTTGCTTGTAAAGGGAATTGATAAGGATACTGTCCTGACCTGGAAGGAGTTTGAGCCGAAGCAGCATTTTACCCAGCCACCGGCACATTATACAGAGGCAAGTCTCGTAAGAGCATTGGAGGAGCTTGGAATCGGAAGACCGAGTACCTATTCTCCGACTATTACAACGATTATTGCGCGCAGATATGTTACAAAGGAAAATCGCAATCTGTATGTAACTGAGCTTGGTGAAGTCGTGAACAATATGATGAAGGAGGCATTCCCAAGTATTGTGGATGTCAGCTTTACGGCTAATATGGAGGCGCTTCTTGATAAAGTCGAGGAAGGTGTCGTAAACTGGAAGACTGTAGTGTCAAACTTTTATCCGGATTTGGCTGAGGCGGTAGAAAAGGCAGAAGCAGAGCTTTCTGAGGTGGAGATAGCCGATGAGGTGTCAGATGAAGTATGTGAGCTCTGTGGCAGACAGATGGTAATTAAGTACGGTCCGCACGGCAGATTTTTGGCATGTCCCGGTTTTCCGGACTGTAGAAGCACAAAGCCTTATTTTGAAAAAATTGGAGTGGATTGTCCGAAGTGTGGTAAGGATATTGTCTTGAAAAAGACGAAAAAGGGCAGAAAATATTTTGGCTGTATTAATAATCCGGACTGCGATTTCATGGTATGGCAGAAGCCGTCCGCTGAAAAATGTGAAAAATGCGGCATGCTGATGGTGGAAAAAGGCAGTAAGCTTGTCTGCGTTAATGAAGATTGTAAGAATGTCAGAGAAAAGAAATAAAGTGATTGAATTGATTGAAAAATCGAAAAAATACTGACATTTTAAAAGAAATTATTGAAAAAATAGAATTATTGTGTTACGATGGACTTAAGAGTTGAGTTATAGCATATAAATCGTATCAAATGTTACCAGTTGTTATACTGGTAGTGTGGTGATATGAGAAGGAGGTCCGGATGAGCAGTATACAATTATTGGACAAGACTAGAAAAATCGGCATGCTTTTACACAATAATGATTCCAGTAAGGTTGTATTCAGTGACATATGTAATGTCATGAAAGAAATACTCTGCTCCAACGTGCTTGTTATCAGCAGAAAAGGCAAGGTGCTTGGCGTTGGAAAGGCAGACGGAGTGGAGGAAATCGATGAACTGATTAATGACAGAGTCGGCGGTTATATTGATTCCATGTTGAATGAAAGAATGCTGGGTGTTCTTTCGACGAAAGAAAATGTAAATCTTCAGACTCTTGGCTTT
Source organism: Lachnospiraceae bacterium (assembly GCA_045577575.1). Classification (GTDB taxonomy): domain Bacteria; phylum Bacillota; class Clostridia; order Lachnospirales; family Lachnospiraceae; genus VSOB01. The sequence continues at coordinate 1,461 of JAZNIP010000131.1, forward strand.
GAGAGAGAGGATATTCGCAAGTTTCAGGCAATTATCAGCCCTATTGACATTGCGGGAGAGAGATTGGGCACACTGTTTATTTACAAGTGTGATGAACAGTATGAAATTGATGACATTATTCTTTGCGAATATGGAACGACGGTAGTCAGCCTGGAGATGCTTCGTGCTGTTAATGAGGAGAGTGCAGAGGAGGCACGAAAGCTGTCTGTTGTGAAATCTGCAATCGGTACGTTATCGTTTTCTGAAATGGAGGCGATTACCCACATTTTTGATGAACTAAATGGGCAGGAGGGCATTTTGGTAGCGAGCAAGATTGCTGACAGAGTCGGCATTACACGTTCGGTTATTGTGAATGCACTACGCAAGTTTGAGAGTGCGGGGGTTATCGAATCCAGATCTTCAGGCATGAAGGGAACCTACATCAAGGTACTTAATGATGTGGTTTTCGAGGAAGTAGAAAAGCTCAAAAAACAGAAGCTGGAAAAGGGCAGCTTTCACAGCGATAAAACAAAATAAAAAATTCAAGGATGAATTTGTTGAAAAGGGACTTAGGAAATAAGTCCCTTTTCTGTGTTGAAAAGGGGAAAAAACTTGTGTTTTTTGTCAAATTGTATATAATAAAATAGATAAGATGTTCAATGGGACATTATGCGTTTTGAGTGAAAGGAGATTGGGGTAATGATTCATTCAAATGTGTTTGATTATATTAATATGTTGGATAAAACAGCGGATGCTGCATGGATTCGGAATGAGACATTGGCAAATAACATTGCGAATGCGGATACACCCGGCTATAAACGTCAGGATATTAACTTTGAAGATGAGTTGAGAAGAGAGCTGGGCAGGTCACGCTATACTTCCATTGATACTAAGGTGGGGAATCTTAAGATTAACCGTCTTAATCCGCGTACCTACAAGGATTATACCAATTTTTCCTATCGTGTGGATGGAAATAACGTGGATATTGATACGGAAAACGTAATGCTGGCATCCAACCAGTTAAAATACAATGCAGTCATCGCAGGTGTAAATCAGGAGTTTTCAAATCTGAAGATGGTAATGCGCTAAGTAGGAGGAAAAAAAGATGAGTTTGTTTACGTCATTTGATATCAATGCATCCGGTTTGACGGCGGAGCGGTATCGTATGGATATTATTTCTCAAAATATTGCGAATGCAAATACAACAAGAACAGAGGATGGCACACCGTATCGCCGTAAGGTAGTGACCTTTGCGGAAAAGGACAGCCAGACGCCGTTCAGTCGCGTTTTGCATGCGGCAAGGGATAATTATTCGGGCAAGGGTGTCAGAGTCAGCACGGTAGAAGAGGATAAATGGACGGAAATGAAGATGGTATATGACCCGGCGCATCCGGATGCGGATGAAAACGGTTATGTTCTGTATCCGAATGTTAATATCGTTACGGAAATGACAAACATGATTGATGCCAGTCGTGCTTACGAGGCAAATGCGACTGCATTTAGTGCGAGCAAATCAATTGCGTTAAAAGGTTTGGAAATGGCGCAGTAGCTTAGAGATGCTCAGATTATAAAGAAATGATATGAGGGAGTCAGAGGAGAATAGCAATGGACATTTCATCATTGTACAATGTCAGCTCGGGAGCGGTTAAGGAAGCTGTGCGACATACGGGAGCGGCAAAGAGGGCAGAGGCAGAAAAGGCTGGGCGTGATGTGTTCGGTACGATGCTTCACGATGCCATTGATAATTTACATACAACAAACAGTTATATTTCCAACATGGAAAACGAAGAATTGAAGGTTGCGCTTGGTGAAACCGACAGCACGCATAATTTGACGATAGCCATGCAAAAAGCATCTACCGCACTTCAGTATACCGTTGCGGTAAGAGATAAATTTATGGAAGCGTACAAAGAGATTATGCAGATGCAGATTTAAAACGGGAGTAGCAGAAGATGACTGACAGGTTAAAAGAGATTCCGGCAAAGATACTTGAATGGTGGAATCGATTTACTTCAAAACAGAAAACAATTATTGTATGTATTGCGGCGGGAGTCATTCTCGCGCTTGCAATTTTGGTAACAGTGCTTACCAGACCCAAATATGTGTTACTTGCAAATTGCGAAAGTACAAAGGAAGCCTCTCAGATTACCGAAATTCTGGAAGGGGCAGGGATTGTTCCGCAGGTGTCGGATGACGGCTATCGGATAGAAGTATTAAAGGAGCAGCTTTCCGATGCTAATTTACTGCTTGGTGCGAACGATATTCCTTCGGCAGCTTATGATATCAATAATGTAACAGAGGGTGGTTTCTCTACAACAGAATCTGATAAACAGAAACGGTATAAGCTGTATTTGCAGGGACAGATGGAAGAGGACTTGACCAGATTTGATGCGGTAAAAAGAGCCGATGTACAGCTTTCCTTGCCGGAAAATGACGGTACCCTCCTTTCCAAAAATGAAGAATCCTTTGCCAGCGTGATTTTGGAACTGGACGGAGAGTTTACGCAGGAAAATGCAACTGCAATGGCACAGTTTGTGAAAACTGCACTTGGCAAT
>JAZNIP010000132.1:0-3502 GCA_045577575.1 Lachnospiraceae bacterium
ATATCGCTTATGGTACTATCATAGGAGAAATTAAGGAGGTCAGCCGTTCCTATAAGGAAGCTAAGATGGCTTTGGATGTAGGAAAAATTTTCTTTGGTGAAAAAAATATTATTGCATATAGCGAACTGGGTATCGGTCGTCTTATTTATCAGTTGCCGATTCCGCTTTGCAAAATGTTTATCAAGGAAATATTCGACGGAAGAAATCCGGATGAGTTTGATGAGGAAACCCTGACTACCATCAACAAATTCTTTGAAAACAGTCTGAATGTATCTGAGACATCCAGGCAATTGTTTATTCACAGAAATACGCTCGTATATCGTCTTGATAAGCTGCAGAAGAGTACCGGGCTTGATTTGCGCATTTTTGAGGATGCCATTACCTTTAAGATTGCGCTGATGGTTGTAAAATATATGAAGTATATGGAAACATTTGAGTATTAAAAGAAAGTTACAGATGAGGTGAAGAACTTGGCACAGGCAGGAAAGAAAAGAGCCAAAAAAGGTACAGCGGAACCGAAGGATATCATTGTACTGGATAATGTAAGTAAATCCTATTCGACAGGTGCGCCGGCACTGAATGGTGTCAGTCTCAAAATCCGAAGAGGAGAGTTTGTTTTTATCGTAGGAGACAGCGGATCGGGGAAATCTACATTGATTAAGCTGCTATTGCGTGAACTGACACCTACTACCGGAGGTGTCTGGGTAAACGGAGAGGATGTAGTACGTCTGAAGCATCGTAAGGTGCCGAAATTCAGACGTAATCTGGGAATCGTATTTCAGGATTTCCGTCTTTTAAAGGACAGAAATGTATATGAGAATGTTGCATTTGCGCAGCGTATCGTGCAGGTTCCGGCGAGAGAAATTCGCAAAAACGTACCTGCAATTCTTTCAACGGTGGGACTTGCCGGAAAATATAAGGCAAAGCCCAGACAGTTATCCGGTGGTGAGCAGCAGAGAGTGGCACTTGCCAGAGCTTTGATTAACAAACCATCCATATTGCTGGCAGATGAGCCTACCGGTAATCTGGATCCGAAAAATTCATGGGAAATTATGAAGCTGCTTGAGGAAATCAATCAGAACGGTACGACAATTCTGGTGGTTACGCATAACAGAGAAATTGTAAATGCCATGAAAAAGAGAGTTATTACAATGAAAAAGGGAGTCATTGTAAGCGACGAGGAAAAGGGTGGTTATATCGATGAGGATTAGTACGCTTATTTATACAATCAAACAGGGATTTGTCAATATATTTCGGAATAAATGGTTTTCCCTTGCATCTATTGCAACCATTTCCGCGTGTCTGTTCCTGTTCGGACTTTTTTATGCCATTTTGGTAAACTTTCAGCATGTTGTAAAGACGGCAGAGGAAGGTGTGTCAGTTACCGTATTTTTTGACGAGGGAATTGAAGAGGAAAGAATCCGTGAAATCGGTGAACTGATTCAGAAGCGCGTAGAGGTAAGAGAAGTAAAATTCAATTCTGCAGAGGAAGTGTGGGAAGAATTCAAGGTAGAATATCTGGGTGAGTATTCGGACGGTTTTACGGAAAATCCGTTGGCAGATTCCGCAAACTATGAGATTTATTTAAGTGATGTGTCTATGCAGAGTGCGCTTGTTACTTATCTGGAATCCATTGAGGATGTTCGTCAGGTAAACAAGTCCGAGATTACGGCAAATACATTAAGCGGTATTAATGTATTGATTGGGTATGTTTCTCTTGGAATTATTTTGATTCTGTTGGCGGTTTCTGTTTTCTTAATCAGCAATACGGTTATGATAGGTATTTCCGTCAGAAAAGAAGAAATCAATATTATGAAATACATCGGGGCAACAGACTTTTTTGTTCGTTCTCCGTTTGTCATTGAGGGCATTATGATTGGGCTTTTGGGCTCTGTTCTGCCACTTTTGGCGATTTATTATCTGTATACAAATGTGATTGTTTACATTAATGAAAGATTTCAGATATTATCAGGTCTTTTGGATTTTTTGCCGGTGGAAACGATTTATTCCACGCTGCTTCCGGTTTCGGTGGGAATCGGTGTGGGCATCGGCTTTTTCGGAAGTATCATAACCGTAAGAAAGCATTTAAGGGTATAGAAATCCATGAAGAAAAGCATGAAAATATGGCGGAAAAGAATAGGTATTTTGCTGGCTGTTTTTTTGCTCTTAGGAACGGAAGGCTCCTCTTTTGTCAGCTTTGCGGATTCGGATACGGAGAAGCTGCAGAACAGCATTAAAGAAAAACAAAATGCCATTGATGCGGCAGAAAAGCAGAGAAATTCCCTCCAGTCCGGTCTGACTGATGTAAAAAAGCTGGTGTCGGAGCTGGAGGCTTCCAAGAAAAATCTGAATGATTATGTAGTGAAGCTGGATGAAAATCTGAATGCAATAGAAGCCAAGATTGCAGAGCTGAAGGAATTGATTTCCGATAAAGAAGAGGAAATCGAAATCACGGAGGAAGAGCTGGAAGAAGCGATTGCAACGGAAGAAGAGCAGTACGCGGCGATGAAACAGAGAGTGAGGTTCATGTATGAGCAGGGACAGACATTTTATCTGGATCTGCTTTTCTCTGCGGATAATTTCAGCGAAATGCTGAACCGTACCGAATTTATCGAAAAGATAGTGGCGTATGACAGGCAGAAGCTGGTGGAATATCAGGAAACAAAAGAAAAGGTAGCTGCATTTAAGGAAGAACTGGAAGCAGAAAAAATCGTTCTGGATGCGGCAAAGGAGGCTGTTGAGGAGGAACAGGCAGCCGTAAATGCTTTGATTGCAGAAAAGGAACGGGAGATTCAGGTCTATCAGGCTGATATCAATAATAAAGCGGCCATCATCAAGGAATATGAGGCGGAAATTGCAGAGCAGAATGCTGCAATTGCGGCATTGGAGCAGGCGGTGGCAGAGGAAAAGAAAAAGCTGGCAGAGGCAAATCGCAGGAGATATGACGGCGGTATGTTTAAGTGGCCTGCACCGTCTTATACAAGAATTTCCGATGATTATGGAGCGCGTATTCATCCGATTTTAAAAACACAGCAGTTTCATAACGGTGTGGATATGGCAGCACCGAGTGGTTCGCCGATTCTGGCAGCCTATGACGGAGAGGTTGTTGCGGCAACTTACAATGGTTCTATGGGAAATTATGTTATGATAGACCACGGTGACAGCTTGTATACAATTTACATGCATGCATCAGCGTTATATGTGTCAAAGGGGCAGACGGTAGCCCGGGGTGAAAAGATTGCGGCAGTAGGCTCTACCGGACGCTCGACAGGACCGCATTTGCATTTTAGCGTGCGTCTGAATGGCAGCTATGTCAGCCCGTGGAATTATTTGTCGTCCTAAAGAATACAATCATTTATAAAAGAATGCTGCTTTAATCTGAGGGGATATAAGGCAGAACAGCATCAGGCAGGAATGGAACATGTCAGATAAAAGAAAATATTTAAATGGGTTGATTACCGGTTTGTTTATTGCAGCAGTGATTGTTGCGGGTGTTTATGTA
>JAZNIP010000133.1:0-4828 GCA_045577575.1 Lachnospiraceae bacterium
CTACATCTACTGCAAAGGATACTAATGTAGGAGGTACGTCGATGTCACCGAATGTACCGGACATAGAGTCCTTACCACCGATAGATGGTAAACCAAAGCCCATCTGTGCGCTGTATGCACCTAAAAGTGCTGCAAATGGCTGGCTCCAACGCTTTGGATCTTCGCTCATTCTGCGGAAATATTCCTGGAACGTAATGCGAATCTTAGAGTAATCGCCGCCGGAAGCAACAATCTTACTCATGGACTCTAATACTGCGTAAATAGCACCATGGTATGGGCTCCAGCTGGAAATATATGGGTCAAAACCATAACTCATCATGGTTACGGTATCTGTCTTACCTTTTAATACAGGCAGTTTTGCAACCATAGCCTGTGTTTCTGTTAACTGATACTTACCACCGTAAGGCATATATACGCTACCCGCACCGATGGAAGCATCGAACATTTCTACAAGTCCCTTCTGGGAACATACATTCAAATCAGATAGCGTAGAAAGCATTGCTTTCTTAACATCCTTTTCCTTCAGTGCTTCCTCGACTGCCGGAATCGCAATCTTTTTAAAGTAGTTATCCTCCTCGGAAGGAATCTCTACTACCACATTCGTTTCCTGATGGGCACCGTTTGTATCAAGGAACGCTCTGGATAAATTTACGATTTCCTTTCCTCTCCAGGAAAGTACCAGTCTCGGCTCCTTTGTTACCGTTGCTACCGCTACTGCCTCCAGATTCTCCTCTGACGCATATGCAAGGAATTTATCTACATCCTTCGGGTCAATCACAACTGCCATTCTCTCCTGAGACTCAGAAATCGCCAGTTCCGTACCGTCCAGACCTGCATATTTTTTCGGCACCTTGTCCAAATCAACCTTCAGACCTGCCGCCAGCTCACCGATTGCTACAGACACTCCGCCTGCACCGAAGTCATTACATTTCTTAATAAGACGACTTACTTCCTCTCTGCGGAACAGTCTCTGGATTTTACGCTCTGTCGGTGCATTTCCCTTCTGCACCTCTGCACCACAGGTTTCGATGGAGCTTTCGGTATGCACCTTTGAGGAACCTGTCGCACCACCACAGCCGTCACGTCCGGTACGTCCGCCAAGCAGAATAATAATATCACCCGGATCGGAATTTTCACGAATAACATTTTTTCTCGGTGACGCACCCATAACAGCACCGATTTCCATTCTTTTTGCCACATAGGACGGATGGTAAATTTCTTTTACATAACCGGTGGCAAGACCAATCTGGTTACCATAGGATGAATAACCGCTTGCTGCACCACGCACCAGCTTCTTCTGGGACAGCTTGCCCTTTAATGTATCCTCAACCGGAACGGTAGGATCTGCCGCACCGGTCACACGCATTGCCTGATATACATAGGAACGTCCTGACAACGGGTCACGAATCGCACCACCCAGACAGGTCGCTGCGCCACCAAACGGTTCAATTTCCGTCGGATGGTTGTGTGTCTCATTTTTGAAGCTGACAAGCCACTCCTCCGTAACGCCATCAATTTCAACCGGCACAACGATGGAGCAGGCATTGATTTCATCGGATTCTTCCAAATCCTGCAGCTTACCATCCTTCTTTAATTTTTTCATTGCCATCAGAGCCAAATCCATCAGGCAGACAAATTTATCTTTTTTGCCCTTCAGCACTTCTTCTCTTGTATCCAGATAAGACTGATAGGTCGTTTCAATCGGAGTTCTGTAATAACCATCCTCAAAGGTGATATTTTTTAACTCGGTAGAGAACGTTGTATGTCTGCAGTGATCCGACCAATAAGTATCCAATACACGGATTTCTGTCATAGTCGGGTCTCTGTGTTCTTCTTCGTTATAATAATTCTGGATATGTAAGAAATCTTTAAATGTCATGGCAAGCCCAAGTGAATCATACAACTCCCGAAGTGCATTGCCGGCCATATCACGAAAACCGTCAAATACAATAATATCTGCCGGCTCGTCATATACGGTCTCCAAGGTTTCCGGCTTTACCATATCGGTTTCTCTGGAATCCACCGGATTAATACAATATGCCTTAATCTGCTCCAGCTCTTCATCGGAAACATTTCCCTCTAACAGGTAGGTAACCGCAGTCCGAATAATCGGTTCCTCGCTCTCCTTTAAAAATCTCACACACTGCACAGCCGAATCTGCTCGCTGGTCAAACTGTCCCGGCAAAAATTCCACACTAAATACCTTTGCATCTTCCGGCATCGGGAAATTTTCCTCATATAACAAGTCAACCGGTGGTTCGGAGAAAACGCTTTTGCAGGCAGCCTGATAGGTCTCTTCACTGATATTCTCCACATCATAACGGATAAATACCCGCACCTTTTTCACGCTGTTGATTCCGAGATAGCTTCCTATCTCTTCCTGCAGTTCCTTTGCTTTTACCGCAAAAGGCTCCTTTTTCTCCACATAAATTCGTCGCACACTTTCCATGAATGCATCCTCCATTTTGTTTTCTATCTACAATTTGTTCTTGTATTTATTCTTAATTAGAAATTTATTCTTCTACCACAAGTCCCTGCATAATATAAAGCAGCTCGTCGTCAACCATTTTTTCCGTAATTCCCATTGTATGAGCAGATACCTTCAAGCCCTCCAATACATACATAATGTTTCTTGCACAGCCTCTTGGATCCTCGCAGTAAAATTCTCCGCTCTCAACACCGTCTGCAATAAGCTTTTCCAACACGGCAACCGCACCGTCAAACTGACTTCGCAATACATTTTCTTTTCTTCCCGGCTTATTTGCAAAATAAAATTCATAGATTGCAATCGTCAGATTATTTTTCTTACGAAGCAGCTCTTTTTTCTGTTCCTTTAACAAAAGAGCCATAATATCAGCCGCCGTGGCATCCTCCTGAATATTTACGGAAAATAAATCATCGGTTTCCTGACTTTCCAGTTTCATTACCTCTAAAAAGATTTCCTTTGTACTCTCAAAATAAAGATACAGTCCCCCACGACTGATACCGCATGCCTCTACGATATCCTTCATGGTTACATCCTTATAGCCTTTTTCCATAAATATTTTTCTTGCCGTTTCCAAAATCAGTTGTTTTTTCTGAATTGATTTTTCTCCCATAAGTAAAACTCCTTACACCCTCTCCTGTACTTGAACACCTTCTTTATCCCAAAACGCAATCAGCTCCTGCATTTTTAATAAAAGCTCTAAAAATACACCGTTTTTTACGCCTTCCGACCAAAGTGTTCCCTTTGTCATTCCTTTCAGAATATACTTGGAAAGGATTCCCCACAAATCCCCCATCTCCTTTATCGTCGCTTGCCGGATAAAACGCTTTTCATCCTCAACCGTACGAATTCTGTTGCGGGAAAAAACATACACATAATTCCGGTCCATCAGACTGCTCTTCTGTGCTGTCCTTACAAAATTCATTAAAGTGCCGTCATATACGGGAAAAGAAACCGAATATTGATCCAGCCCCTCTCCTGAATAAAGCTGTGCCGTCATTTTACCATTCTGCTGCTCCAACCACGGAATATATACGGCTAACTGCTCTACATCCGGCTTATAGTACTCAATCATTTCTTCTACACTTAATTTGTCACTGTTCATGCGCAACCCCAATCCTTCTATCACATTTATGACATACTTGTCTTTTATTTTATCATATTTTCGAATTATGTACAGATGCCTTTCCAAAAAAATATGTAGATTTTCTTCCGAATTCTTTATAAAAAAACCTTTTTTTATTGTATAATCTGACAGTTTTCGCTATACTGTTATATATAAATTGACAAATATGACATATTTGTCATGGGAGGATAATGATTATGGCCATTGCAAAAATGCAACGCGGACAGATAATCTGTCAGACAGGAGATGCTTTAAAGGAGCTTTACGTTATCGGGGAAGGCAGTATCCATGCTACTTTTCCGGGCGGTGCTCTGACACTGCAAAAAGGAGATGTCATAGGCATTCATGATATTCGTTCCGGTATTCACTCCTGTACCTATACCGCCGCAACCGATGCGGCACTCGTTCCATACCCATATAACGGTCTGGAACAGCTTCTTACCTTTTTTCAGAGTAACCCAAATGTCATGCACCTGTTTTTTACTGCCGGTGCACGTTTTTCACTTACTCTGCAAAAACAATACGCCGAGGCAGAACAGGCTGCCAGACAAAAATATACGGAATTGGAAGCTGCTTTCAATCAAAAATGTGCAGAACTGGAAGCGGTTACTTCCAAATGTGCAGAGCTGGAGGCTGCTGCCAGTCTGAGATACGAAAACGAATCAGAGCCGGAGGATGAGTTCTTTGATCCTTCCGATGCAGATATTCTTGAAATGGCTGACGATGAATATGAGGATTTACCGGACACCATAGATGCATCCGCTGTCGTACCGGATGACAATGATACCGAAATCCCCGAAGTTCTTAATGACGCCCTTTCCACCATTCTCATATATGGAGAATGTGATGAGGAGCTTGCGGAGCGTTTTGCTTCCGAAATTCTCACCTATAAAGCAATGCCGGATAAGGACAGCACACAGGATTCCGACCGTTCTTTCCGTAACAAAATGAACAATGATTTTTATAAGGTATACAAGGCTGTCTTTACCGCCAGCCTGGAAAAATCTGACATGCCACCTGCCGTTAAGCTGTTCTTACAGTTTGGCTTTGTGGATGCCAAGCTTGCAGGTGCCGGTAATTCTGCTTACCTGTTATCTATCATCGATACCTATCAGGGAAATCCAGAGCGCGGTGTTTATACCTTTTATGAATGGCTGCTTGCAGTTTATTCCGGCGATAAGGAGCCTTCCAGAATCGAATTTGACCTTGACTATCCC
>JAZNIP010000134.1:0-2729 GCA_045577575.1 Lachnospiraceae bacterium
CCAGAATCGATTGATCCATGGAAATCATACCTTCCGCCTTGCCTGCGATAATCGCATTTTCAATTTGATGATTTTTATTGTCACGAATCATGCTGCGGATAGCGTTGTTCACATGCATGATCTCAAAGGCAGCAATCATATTTCCGTTTTTGTCAGGCAGCATTTTCTGAGAAACAACGGTACGCAAGACAGAGGCAAGCTGAATACGAATTTGAGCCTGTTGAGAACTGGAAAAACAGTCTATTACACGCTCAATGGCATTAACGGCACCGTTGGTATGTAGTGTTGCGATAACTGTATGACCGGTTTCTGCTGCAGTAATTGCAGTATGAATAGTTTCTGCATCGCGCATTTCTCCTAAAAGGACCACATCCGGAGCCTGGCGAAGGCAAGCTCTGAGGGCAGAAAGATAGTCTGTAGTATCAATGGCAATTTCTCGCTGGCTAACGATACTGCGATTGTTTCGATGTAAAAATTCTATCGGGTCTTCCAGCGTGATGATATGGCAGCCACGTGTATGATTAATACGATCGATGATACATGCCTGAGTGGTTGTTTTACCACTTCCGGCAGTACCGGTGACTAAAATCATGCCATGAGTCGTATTTGCTAATTCCATGACCTGCGGAGGAATATGAAGAGCTTCCCAGTTTGGAATATCAAAAGAAACAATACGTACGACTGCTGCTAAAGAGTTACGCTGTTTATAGGCATTTACACGAAAACGTGCAAGACCTGAAACGGTAAAGGAGAAGTCGTCATCTCCGGTGGCCAGGTAGGAGTTCATAGAGCGATCTGCTAATGCATAAAGTTCGCTGATTAATTCTTTCGTATCAGGAGGTAATAAGCGCATATCGCCTATTGGTTTTAAATTGCCTTCTTTTTTCTCACTTACAGGTGCGCCGGAAACCAGGAAAATATCGGAAGCCTGATCGGAAACTGCTTGTTCTAAATATTTTTTTAATTGTGACATAGAGAATCCTCATCTTTCCTCTGTATTAAAATTGTTTAAATATTGACGAGAAGCTAAGCTCATTGTGCTGTGGCGGAAACGGCCTGCCAACGTATAATGCTCCATGCTTCTTTTTCTTTTCTGATTTCTACTAAAAGATTTTGTGTGTCGGAAATACTGCAGGTAAAGGTGTAAAGATTGCCTTGTACGGACACCTGTTCCGGAAGTTCTCCTTGACGAAGTTGTGCAAAGATGGTCTCTGCTTGAAAATCTGCATTGTAATAGTTGCTGACAGCCTGAATGGAAGTGTTTGACAATCGACTGTCTGCTTTAGCGGTACTAAGTGCCAGTAAGGTAAAGGTAGTTAGGCAGAGAACTGCAAAAGTAACCAGCAAAGAGCTTCCGCCTATTGTAGGAGTGGATAATTTATTTGTTGATTTCATAAGTATCATCCTCCTGCCATGCTGTAGTAATTGCAAAGACAACTTCGTTATCGTGTATTATACGGATATTTGCAGTGCCAAGATAAGGAACGCCCGAATCATAAATAGAAACAGAAAGAAGATAGGTGCATTCATCTTGAGTGCATATAGGTTGCCAGGACGTATCGTATGGGATAGTCCAAGTGTGCTCGTTTACAAATCCGCCTAATTTAGAAGCGCTTGCCTCGAGGTCTCCGGCAGTGTTTTTTAAAAGTTCAGCTGCATTCTGGACTGCGATAACGGACTTAGCCTGTATTTCCTGGTGCAGGGATATTTTGCTTGCCAAAGCAAAGCCCTGAAGACAGAACGCTGCAGTAAGCGCAAAGACTAAAATCATAATCACCTGTTCAATAAGGGAAAGCGGAGCTTTATTTTTCATGGGAGAACTCCTTTCCGGCATGTAGATTTAATACAAGAGTATCTTTTGTTGTATCTTTATAGGTCACTGATATTTCAAGAAGACCTGACTCTAAAGAAAAAGAAAGGTCTTGTAGTTCTAAAAGCTTTTCTCCGTTTTCAGGATGAAACTCTCCGTCTGCAGAAGAAAAAAGCTCATAAAGATATCCGTCGTAGCAATAAATACGGGTATAGTATGTACGTCCGTTTATTTTTTCACACATAAAGAATGTATTCCCGGTTGAGTTTGGGGTACACTCATAAAAGTCACCTGCGAATAACATAGCATCTGCGTCACTTTGGCGTAAACGAGTGGTAAGATATTGAGCGATGGTACGATGCTCAAAGCTGGTTTGATTTCGGTGATTTAATGTCCGGTACACGTTTGCACCGGTTAACAGTACACTCAAGATGCACGTAGTAAATATGGTAAATAGGAGCAGTGGTGCAAGGACCATTGCCGGCTTTTTGGTGGTAAAGTTTTTCATGGCTAATTTTCCAAAACTGTAATGTCAGGCATCAGATTAGAGGCAATGGATTCATACACTACCGTGTATTGTTTCGTATTAATCTGAATGCCATAATGATCGATTAAATAAGGAAGATCCGGAGGATAAATCCCTTCGGCCGCATAGCAGGAAACGGCAGCCTTAGTGATAGCATCTTCCAACTGCTTCCGGCCTTCTGTTGCTTGCTCTTGGTTAAAGTTTGATACGGCAGTTAAAAAAGAAAGTAATACAAGGGTAATACCAACGGGGACCAAGAGGGAAGGTACTGTTTTTTTAAAAAAATTCTTCATGGTTTATCCAATTGCTTTCATAATATTGATAAGAGGTAACATGACCGCAAGAAGAATCGCGCCCACGAAGTCGGAGGCCAAGCGGTCTTAGGAAGACAAT
>JAZNIP010000135.1:0-9759 GCA_045577575.1 Lachnospiraceae bacterium
ACATGCATCCATCGTGGGAATGCTGTTTGAGGATGGGAAGGCATATGAGGTGGTAGAAAGCTGTTCCAGGGGAGTACTTCAGCATGATGCGTTTTCCTGGAGAATAAGTGACGGGCATTTTGTGACTGCGGAGGATATCTACAAAAGCTGGAAAACGGCAGGAGAAGTTTTGAATAAATGGATTGCTGCGTTGACCGAAGAACAATTGAGTGATTTTACCCGGAAGCTGTTTGGTGCATTGGATGCCATGCAGGCACAAACGGTGCTGGATTTTTCGGGGAACTGGAAACGGATGCTGTTAGAAATGGCAGAAATGCTTCGTGATACGGATAAAGAAACTCGCAGGGCACTGTGGAAGATAGGGCGGTCACTGTTTCAGGCAATGGGACAGGTGGCGCGTGAGCATGTGGGGAGAGAGGCGGATTGATTGGAGGTTATAATCAATTCTCCTTACATATTCTTTTAAAGAAGAAAATGACGGAGAAAAATATGAACATTTCATGGAATGAGAGAGAACGAGCGCAGAAGCTGCAGAAAGAAACGCCGGTTGCGGATTTGCACCTGGATTTGCCGGGGGAACTGCTTTTTCGTCATATGGCAGGTGAAAATCATATTATCCGGGAAAGGTATCTGCCTATATGGCAGCTTTCGGGTATCAGTCTGATTGGAGCGGCAGTTTATCTGGAGGAGGAATATCTGCCCGATAACGGCTTTTCCAATGCATTGCTTCAGATAGAAGCGTTATTGGAAGAAATAGAAAGTGTCAGGGAAGAGGTATGTCTGGTTTGTAATCGAAGAGATTTGGAACAGGCATATCGGAAAGAAAAAATCGGAATTTTACTTTATATGGAAGGGCTTGATTTTTTAAAAACCGAGGAGGTATTGCTTGAACATCTGTATACGCTTGGAGTGAGAGGGGCCTCTCTTGTGTGGAGCAGAAAAAACAGTCTGGCATGCGGCTGCTGTCGGGCAAGTGAAAACAGGCAGGTGCGTGGCGGCATAACGGAAATGGGAAGGTGTGTGCTGCGTAAAATGTGTAGCTTGGGAATGTTTCTGGATATCAGTCATTTAAATGATGATGGAATGGAGGAGGTGCTGTCGGAAAGGGGGGCACAAACAGAGATTCTGGCAACGCATTCCAATGCGCGGGCGATACATTTCCATTATCGTAATCTGACAGATGGCCAAATTGAAGAACTGGTACAAAGGAATGGCATCATAGGAATCAATGCATGCAGTCTGATTTCGGGCTCGGCGGAAGATGGAAACCATTTGGAAATGTTGCAAAAGCAGGGAATGTATTTGTTGCAGAAAGCGGGAGAAGAACGGGTATGTCTGGGACTTGACTTATGCAACAATTACGATGCTGCATGGACAGCCATGAAGAGGGCAAAGGGAAAGAATGTTGTGCTGCCAAAGGGGCATGATGCACTGACGGGATACGGAGAGCTTGAGCTTCTTACGGCTGCTTTTTTGGAAGCAGGAGCTTCTGAGAAAACGGTGCGAGGGATGCTGGGGGAAAATGCCTTTGCATTTTTGCACAGAGTATTTACCAAATAAATAAAAGACAGGAATGTACAGAGAGATGAAAAGAAGAAGCAGAAATCGAAGAAGAAAAAAACAGATTAATAAAAAGCTTTTCGGGATGGTGGTATCGCTTATTATTATGGCGGCAGCTGCTTTGCCGGTTGCGGAAAAGACTGTAACGGATGGTGGGGCAAGTCGGTTGGAGGTTTTGGATGAAAGCAGTGGAGGACTGGAGCCGGCATCGGCAGAGGTACATTTTATTGATGTGGGGCAGGGAGATGCCACATTGATAAAATGCGGGGATGAGGCGATGCTGATTGATGCAGGAGAAAATGATAAGGGTACTGCAATTCAGTTGTATCTGAAAAAACAGGGAGTGGAAAAATTAAAATATCTGGTGCTGACACATCCTGATTCTGATCATATCGGAGGAGCAGATGTTGTGATTACCAAATTTGATATTGAAAAGGTGTTTATGCCGGATTATGAAAAGGACAATAAAACCTATGAAGAAGTACTTGGTGCATTGCAGGATAAATATATGGAAGCATATGTACCGCGGGTTGGGGAAGCATATTCTCTGGGAGGCGGAGAATTTACGATTTTAGCACCAAACGGAAGCTATGAAGATTCCAATAATTCCTCCATTGCACTTTTGTTTCGAAGTGGAGAATCAAAATTTCTGTTCACGGGAGATGCAGAGGAAGAGGCTGAAGCGGATATGCTGCAAAATGGTCTTTCCTTGCGCGCCGATGTGTATAAAGCGGGGCATCACGGCAGTTCTACGGCATCGACAAAGGCACTTTTGGAGGCGGTGGATGCGAAATATGTGGTTATCAGCTGCGGTGAGGGGAATTCCTACGGGCATCCGCATGCCGAAGTGCTGAATAACCTGAGGACGATGGGAACGAAGGTTTATCGTACGGATGAACAGGGAAGCGTTGTTGCAGAAACAGATGGCAGACAGATTACATGGAATTGCGCGCCGTCTGAGACGTGGCAGAGCGGAGAACGAACAGGGAGAGAGTAATATAATAGGAGTCGGGCAGTGAAGTGCCCGACTCCTATTAGGTTACTAAGCTGAATTTTTATTCCAATGGAGGCAGCTGCTCCGGTGTCAAAGTAGAACCGTGAGTAGCGATAACTGCTGCACATACTTTGTTGGCATAGGCGATGGACTCGCGCAGCTCCATGCCGTTTGTAAGGCAGGCAAGGATTGTACCGATGTGAGCATCGCCGGCACCGATGGTATCTACTTTTTTCTCGGATTTGACAGAGGGGACAATGTAGCTTGTCCTGCCCTTTTCCAGACAGTAGGCTCCCCTTGCGCCGAGGGTGATAATAATAGTGTTCTGTGTGATTTCCTGAAGAGTCCGTGCTGCATCTACCATGTTGGTTTTGCCGCTGAGCTGCAAGGACTCCAGCTCGTTGATGTGCAAAATCGGATGCAGGGAAAGGATACGATCCATACGCTCCTTCGGAACGAGGCAGCCGCGAGGACCGGGGGCATAGCATATCTCCAATTGGGGATGCTTTTCCAGATAGGAAAGCAGGTTTTCGCCGGTCGGTTCTTCGATTTCCAGACCGCATACATAGGTGAGATGATGCTTGTCGGCAGGAAAGTTTTCCATCCATTCCTCCTGAAAGGTGTATTCTACTCCGTGGCAGGAAAGAAAGGTTCTTTCGCCGGTTGCTTCTACAAGACAGTAGCAGCAGCCGTTTTCTTTTTCCGGAAGATAGACATTGATCGGAATCTGCTGCCGGGTAAAATATTTGTGGACATAATCGCCGTAAATACCTCCGCCGATTGGAGTGATAAAGGTGTGTGAGGCATTTAGGAGGCGCAACATATTAGAGACATTGTACGCGCATCCGCCGATTGCCATAGATTGAGAATGTGGGTGCAAATCCTCCTCTGTGGTAGGGAGGTGGTCAAGATTGAGAATAATATCTACGCAGGTAGAGCCGATAATTAAAGCCGATTTCATTTGTAAATCCTTTTCTTTCTGATAATATTTAATGATTAAAATTCATTTTAGCATGAAAAAAAAGTTTTTTCATCCATGAACTGAAAAACAGGGCAAAAAGTTTAAGAAACATGTTTAGTAAACGAATAAATATTGTGCAAAATATCGGAAAACAGTTTTGTTTTTTGTAGATATTGCATTGAAAGGCGCAAAATGATAAAATTTTAGCAGAACAAGTTGCGGAAACAGTTTCCATATGAGTGCAGGAAAAAGAGATGAACATCCGGGAAATAGCGAAAATCGCAGGAGTATCCGCCTCTACCGTGTCAAAGGTAATCAACGGCAAGGATAAGGATATCAGCGAAGAAACAAAGAAAAAAGTGTTTCGGGTAATCGAGCAGACAAATTATGTTCCTTATCAGAAGTTTCGTGAAAAAGAAAATCTCAAAAGCCATCTGCTTGTCCTATTTGTAAACCGCGGTAGCAGTGAAAAGGAACAGATGATTTTTGCTGCTGAAAAGGAAGCAAGTCGCAGGGGCTACCATTTGATTGTACATTTTGTAGAGCAGAAGGGTGAGATTCCTGCATATCTGGAGTCAATGGAGGCCAGAAAGCCGGCAGGAGTATTGGTTGCTGCAGATGGTTGGGTATTTACCGGAAAATTAGAAAACCGCACAGTTTTTTTAAGTCGCATAAAGGACTATGATGAGCGGCAAAGAACCACCTTTTATTACAGCATGTCCGAAGCAGGAAAGATAGCAGTAAAGCGTTTTTTGCAAGAAGGACATCAGAGGATTTCCTGTATTACCGATGAGGAGGGTAGCCCGATTCTGAGTGGCTATCGGGAGGCGATGCGGCAGGCAGGACTTCCGGTCAAGACCTCTTGGATGTATGATGGCAGGTCATGGAAGGATATTGAGCGGGTAGGCTTTCGGCAGTGTCTTGTGGAAAATGTGACGGCAGTCATTTGCGGAAGCAGTGAAATTGCGTGTTGCCTGTGGAAATATATGCATCAGGCATCGGTGATTATTCCCGATGAATTGGCTGTGATTGTTATAGGAGATGATCCGCTTTTAGAAGTACTTGGAAACGGTCTTACGGCGATACAGCTTCCGATAGAAGAGATTTGCAAAGGTGCTGTGGATTCGCTTGCGGATATGATAGAGAGCGAGAAGACTCTGCGTGGTTCCAAATATTTTGTGCCGAAGCTGATAGAGCGCGGGAGTGTAATGCGTCCGCCGCAGACGAAGCAGGGTGAAAAAATCGTTGTAGTCGGCGGTATGAATATGGATACGATTCTGGATGTGTCCCGAATACCGGCGGCGGGAGGGTCGCAGGGTGCAGGGCGTGTGGACCAGTACTGCGGAGGGAAAGGCGGTAATCAGGCAGTAGGAGCAGGAAAGCTGGGAGGTCAGGTATATCTGATCGGTTGCGTGGGCAATGATATGGATGGCAGACAGCTCTACAGCAGACTGTTGGAAAGTCATGTACATGCGGACGGCGTTATTTTTGAAGATTCGGCAAGGTCGGGTAAGGCGTATATTCATGTGGCGGGAAAGGGCGACAGCAGTATCGTGACCTTTCCGGGAGCCAATCATAAGCTGGATGTAGCACAAATGAATCGCTTCCGGCATTTATTTATCAATGCAAGATATTGCCTCTTATCAATGGGAGTTACTCATGAGGTGTTGGAGTATACGCTCAAGCATTGCAGAAGAAATCAGGTGGAGGTCATTTTAAAGCCCTCCAATGTTGAAAATATAAAAGAAGAGCTTTTGCCTGATATCTCCTATTTTGTTCCAAATGAAAAGGAACTTGGGATGATTGTGCCGGGGGAACAGTCTTTAGAGGAAAAGGCACAATGGCTGCTTGATAAAGGCGTGAAAAATGTAATCGTTACACGAAGCAGTCGAGGCTGTTATTTAAAAAACAGAGATTATTCCCGCTATTTTGAAGGCAGCGGATTTGAAGCGGTAGATACTACCGGAGGTGCAGACTCCTTTATCAGTGCGATGGCGGTCTGTCTGAGTGAAGGCAAGGATTTATTGTATGCCATTGGGTTTGCGGTATATGCTTCCGGAATTACGGTTACGAGATACGGAGTGCAGGGGGCGCTTCCTGACAGGCAGACGGTAGAGCTGTATGAGGATGAAATCAGAACAAAATACGGCTTGGAGGGAAAATGAGAAGGATAATAATTGATACGGATCCGGGAATTGATGATGCCATTGCAATTTTACTTGCGCTGAGTGCAAAGCAGGAATTGGATGTAGTGGCACTGACTACGGTAAATGGAAATGTAACAATCGAAAAAAATACCAAAAATGCATGCCGGATATTGGAAATTGCGGACAGATGCGATGTTCCTGTCTATAAAGGAAGCGAAAAGCCTCTTGTGCGTGAGGTGCGCAGCAGCGAGGAGGTGCACGGCAGGGACGGTCTGGGTGATACCGGGCTTTCGGAGCCTGAGAAAACTCCTGAGGCAGAGGATGCAGTAGATTTTTTGATTCGTAAGGCGCGGGAGGAAAAGGGTGAGCTGACACTTCTTCCGATTGGACCGCTGACCAATCTTGCAAAGGCAGTACAGCGAGATGCAGAATTTGCAAAAAATATCAAAGAAGTAGTAATTATGGGCGGCGGGGAGAAGCTGGGAAATATCACTCCGGTTGCAGAGTTTAATTTCTGGGAAGATCCGGAGGCAGCAAGAATTGTATTTGAAGCCGGATTTGAGAAGATGACGATGATAGGGCTGGATGCCACAGGCTATATCTGGCTGACACCGGCACATCGGGAGCTGCTCTTTCAGATTAACACACCGGTGTCCCGGTTTATGTATGACATTACCCGGGTGTATTCGGATATTCATTGGAAATGGGAACGGAGAATGGGCTGTGAACTGTGCGATGCACTAATTCCGGCATATCTGTTAGACCCTTCCGTGATAACGACAGTAGATGCATATGTAGAGATTGAAACGCAGGGTATTTGTGCGGGCACCTCGGTAGTATACCGCTCTGAGAGATATCGGGATAAAAAGCCCAATTGTCAGGTGGCGGTGAGCGCAGACGGCAAAAAGTTTTTTGAACTGTTATTTCGCTATCTTTTTCCGGAATACGCTGATGGGCTTGCGGAGCTTTAGACAGCAGGCAGTAATAAAATTTTGGTAGTATTAAACATTTAGATAGAGGCAAAATGAAGGGAGGAACACTTATGGCAACACCACACAACAGTGCAAAGATGGGTGACATCGCAGAAACTGTGCTTTTACCGGGAGATCCGCTTAGAGCAAAATATATTGCAGAAACCTATCTGGAGGACGTGGTACAGTTTAACGCTGTAAGAAACATGTTTGGGTTCACAGGAACCTACAAGGGCAAAAAAGTATCCGTTATGGGTACGGGAATGGGATGTGCATCCATCGGCATCTATACCTATGAGCTGATTCACTTTTATGGAGTAAAAAATCTGATTCGTATCGGCTCCTGTGGTGCACTTCAGGAAAGACTGAAGCTGGGAGACATTGTCATGGCGATTGGCTCCAATACCGACAGCAACTATGCACATCAGTACAATCTTCCGGGTATTTTTTCTGCGACGGCATCCTACGATTTGCTGGCAAAGGCACAGCAGTCCGCAGAGCGTAACGGCTTCCGTTATGAGGTCGGCAATGTTGCCTGCTCGGATGTATTTTATCGGGATGATTCAGAAGGTCTTGCGTGGGCAAAAATGGGAACACTTGCCTGTGAGATGGAAAGCTATGCACTATACTGCAATGCTGCCCGTGCGGGTGTGAAAGCACTTGCAATCTTTACTGTATCGGATTCATTGGTTAGCGGAGAAGAGATGACTGCAATGGAGCGTCAGACGAGCTTCAACAATATGATGCAGGTAGCTCTTGAAGTAGCCGGAGAATTATAAATTTTACCAAAAGAAAGGGAAAGGGATTAAAGGAAATGAAAAAGTTTTTAGCAGTAATGTTAAGTCTTGTTATGGTTCTTTCCATGGCAGGATGCGGAAGCAAAGAAGAAGCAGCTTCCGGTGAAGGCGGTTCGGGAGAACCTTACAAAGTAGCACTTGTTATTGCGGGTGTACTTGGTGACAAGTCTTTTTATGACTCAGCAAACGAAGGTCTTACAAAATTAAAAGACGAACTTGGCGCAGAAAAATTTGATTTCAAAGTAGAGCAGATGGGTGGCGGAAGTGCAGACCAGGCAAACTGGGAGCCTACAATCCTTGACTACTGTGAATCCGGTGAATATGACCTGATTATCACAGGTAGCTGGCAGATGGGTGATCCTCTTGCAAGTGCGGCAAATACATATAAGGATCAGAAATTCATCTACTTCGATGAAACATATGATTTCGAAGGCTATGGAAATAACGAAAACATCTACAACGTTCTGTTCAAACAGAATGAGGTTTCCTACCTTGCAGGTGCTCTGGCAGGTCTTATGACAAAGACAGAGGGTATCGATGGTATCAACGCTTCTGACAATGTTATCAGCGTACTTGGTGGTCAGGACGGTATCGTTATCAATGACTTCGTAGTTGGTTATATTCAGGGTGCAAAGGATGTTAACCCGGATGTCAAGGTTGCAACAAGCTATGTTGGTAACTTCGATGACGCTGCAAAAGGAAAAGACCTTGCACTTTCCATGTTCAATGCAGGTTCTGATATCGGCTTCTGCGTAGCTGGTAATGCAGGTAACGGACAGATTGAAGCAGCAAAAGAAACAGGCAAGTATGCAATCGGTGTTGACTCCGACCAGGCAGCTCTGCTTCCTGACTATGCAGCAAACATTCCTACATCTGCAGTTAAAAATGTAGGTAATGCTCTGTATGCAGCAATCAAAGAAGCTATGGCAGGTGAGCTTGCTTATGGTACAACAGAATCCTTCGGTCTTGCAGACGGTGGTGTTGAGCTTGTAAAAGATGCTCACTATGAAGAAATCGTTCCGGAAGACATCAGAAAGACAATTGATGAGCTTGAGCAGAAGGTTATCAAAGGCGAAATTAAAGTAAACTCCGCTCTGACAATGTCAGGTGATGAAGTAATTGCTCTGAAAGATTCCGTAGCAGTTCAGTAAGAAATTTGCATTTTAGAGGCTGCTGCCAGAAGTCGGCAGCGGCCTCTTGTTTTTTAAGAAAAGGTGGGTGAGCAAAGTATGTCCAGCCAGGTTGTTTTACAGATGCAGCATATTATGAAAATTTACTCAAATGGTGTGGTTGCCAATGAGGATGTCAGTCTGGAGCTGAACAAAGGGGAAATTCATGCGCTGCTGGGAGAGAACGGAGCAGGTAAAAGTACATTAATGAAAGTATTGTTCGGCATTGAATCGCCGGACGAAGGTAATATTATATTAAACGGAGCGGAAGTGACAATCAAATCTCCGCAGGATGCAATCAGCAAGGGAATCGGTATGGTGCATCAGCATTTCATGCTGGTACCGTCTTTGACCGTTGCTGAAAATATTATTCTCGGTACAGAACCAAAGAAGGGCTTGTTTATTGATATAAAGCAGGCGGTTGATGAGGCAAGAAAAATTGCCGAAAAATATAACTTTGATATTGACGTTACGGCAAAGGTGGAGGAAATTCCGGTTGGTATCAAGCAGAAGGTAGAGATTCTGAAAGCATTGTATCGTGGAGCAGATATTCTCATTCTGGATGAGCCGACAGCGGTGCTGACACCGCAGGAAACAGACGAACTGTTTGTTCAGCTGGAAAAGCTGCGTAACGATGGCCATACAATTATTTTTATTTCTCATAAGCTGGATGAAATCAAGCGTATTTGCAATCGAGCAACGATTATGAGAAACGGAAAGAGCATGGGAACCTATGATGTTGCAGGCATCAGCACGGATGAGATGTCAAAGCTGATGGTAGGTCGGGAGGTTGTTTTAACCTTTGACAAAAAGCCGGCGGCATTGAAGGATATCTTGATGAAGGTCAGAAATCTGACCGTACATAATTCTCAGGGTGTTTTAAAGGTTGACAATCTTTCCTTTGATTTAAAGGGCGGAGAGATTCTCGGCATTGCCGGTGTAGAAGGAAACGGACAGTCTGAGCTGATTGATACACTGACTGCACTCAATAAAAGCTATAGCGGAACGGTGGAAATCAAGGGAGAGGATATTAAAAAGTTCAGTGTTAAGGACGTGAGAAATAAAAAACTGGCGCATATTCCGGAGGACCGTATGGTCAGTGGATGCGCAGGGAATTTAGGTATTTTGGAAAATATGTTTACCAATCAGTATGATGATGA